>CAYSXF010000208.1:0-6989 GCA_964434815.1 uncultured Lentisphaeraceae bacterium | reverse complement strand
TACACCTCTCTATTCGTCGGCAGCGTCAGATGTGTATAAGAGACAGGGCGGAGGACGCGTGCGGGTGGCGGACGGTCGCTATGTAACCGGAACGGTTCGGCTGCGCGACAACGTCACGTTCCAGATCGACAAGGATGCCGTGCTGCTCGGCAGCACCAACCTTGCGGACTACGCGGCGACGGTTGCCGGCGCAGTGGAGGCGCCTGCCTTTAACCGGTGCCTGATCTATGCGCGGGCCGCGACTAACATCGCCTTTTTGGGTGCGGGGCTGATCGATGCGCGCGGCACTCAGGCCGCGTTCCCGGTCAAGGTCGGCAACCGGCTCGGCGAGCGTCCCATGCTGATGCGTTTGGTCGGGTGTGAAAAAATATTTTTCTCTGACCTGACCTTCAAGAATTCGGCCTCGTGGGGGCTTCATCTGGTCGATTGCAACCGCGTGCGGTTCAATGGAATCCGGATTACAAGTAAAGACAACAACGCCAATAACGACGGCATCGATCTGGATGGCTGCCAGGACGTGCAGATCGTGAACTGCCGGATCAACTCGGGTGATGACGCCATTTGTCCTAAGAGCACGACCTTGCGGCCGTGTTCAAATATTGTCGTGCGCGCTTGCGAATTGAGCAGCCACACGGCGGGTTTCAAGCTGGGCACGTCGTCACGCGGCGGGTTTGTGGACATTCAGGTGACGGACACCTTGTTCCACGATTGTCCGATGGGCGCGATCAAACTGCTGCTGGTGGATGGTGGCCGGATGGAGAATATCTTGCTCTCCCACTTGCGCATGGAGCGGGTAGGCGGCCCGATTTTTGTCCGCCTTGGCAACCGGGGCCGCGCGTATGATCAGCCAACCGAGCAGATTTATGCGAAAGACCAGCAGCCGGAGGGCGTGCCTGTCGGCGTGCTGCGCAACATCCGGATCAGCAACATCGTTGCGACGGTGACCGGTGAGCAGCGCGACAGGCAGGGCCTGATGCTGACAGGTATTCCAGGGCATCGGATTGAAAATGTCGAGGTGGAGAATATCCGGATCACCTTGCCGGGCGGAGGGACACACCAGGAGGCCGCGCGGACCGTTCCCGAAGACGTCGCCTGTTATCCGGAACAGTTTTTCTTTGGCGTCTTGCCCTCCAGTTTTCTCTATGCCCGGCATGTCAAAGGGCTCGCCGCAAAAAACATCGCCATCACTTTCGGGAAAATCGATGCCCGTCCGGTACTTCATGCCGAAGATGTGGAAAGCCTGCGGACAACGAACGTGACACACCGAGTTGAGCAGGAGTAAGCGGCAAGCCCTTTGCACGAATTGTCTGATGGCGCATGACTAACGGATTTTTTATGAAAGCGGAGGGCGAAGTGGTGATGAATGACGGTCGGAAAAAAGGTCGGCGGCAAGGTCGCGTGGGCTCAGGTCAAGTTTCGTAATCTGCACTGGGAGGGCGGCACGTATTCAGTGGAAGCCGCCACGTACTGGTCTTAAGCAAAAGGGGAAAATGATCAAACAACCGATGAGCTTGTTATTAGGGGCATTTATTCTTGCTGCAACATCGTTAGTCGGTATGGAAGAGACCTTGCCGCCACTGAAGGACGGCAAGGCACCGCAGACATTCGAAGCGCTTTGGTCAGGATATGATCCGCGCAAGGAGCCGCTTGAGATTGAGTTGCTCAAAGAGTGGGAAGAGGACGGCGTGGTGCTGCGCGTCCTGCGTTACCGCATCGGCGTCTTCAAGGGACAGAAAGCCGTCATGGCGGCGGTCTATGGTTTTCCCAAGGGAGGAGCGAAGCTGCCGGGACTGTTGCAGATCCACGGCGGCGGGCAATTCGCTGACTACAGAGCGCCCCTGACCAACGCCAAGCGCGGCTATGCCACGATTTCCATCGCCTGGGCCGGACGGATCAGCGCTCCCGGCTACGCGGTCAACAGCGACAGTGTTAAGCTTTTCTGGGAAGGCAAGACGAATGATCCGGCCTACAAGCTTACGACCGACTGGGGGCCTCTTGACGCCTATCACGCGCCGTGCCGGAACGAGAAGAACGCGTTCGCGTCTGTTGCGCCTGCGGCCTGGACATTGGACGCTGTGGAATCCCCGCGCAACAACCCGTGGTTCCTGTGTGTCTTGGGAGCGCGGCGGGCGCTGACGTTTCTCGAACAGCAGCCGGAAGTCGATCAGGAGAAACTGGGAGTCTACGGACATTCGATGGGCGGCAAGCTGACCGTCATGACCACTGCGGCAGATTCGCGCGTCAAAGCCGCCGCACCTTCCTGCGGCGGCCTCAGCGACCGCAATACGGACAACCCTCTCTACAACGCGACGATTGCGGATCACGAGAGCCTCATGCGCATCACCTGCCCGATCATCTTCCTCAGTCCGGCCAATGACTTCCACGGGCGCATCGATGACCTGCAGAAAGCGCTGGGCGAAATCACCAGCAAGGAGTGGCGCGTCACCTGCTCGCCACACCACAACCATCAGGACAATGAGGAGTGCGAGGTTACATCCCCGCTGTGGTTTGACCAGCACCTGAAAGGGGCGTTCACGTATCCGCAGACGCCCGCCGCCTCGCTGGAACTGAAAACAACGAGCGGCGTGCCATCCTTTACGGTGGTGCCGGACGCGTCCAAACCGATCCTCTCCGTTGACATCTACTATACCCAGCAGGGGCAGCGCGAGGGGGAGAAGAATGACCACGAGAATACGATGGCCCGCTTCTGGCATCACGCCGCCGCCAAGCGGAACGGCGGCGCATGGACGGCAGAGCTGCCGTTGCTTGGTACGGACAAGCCGCTCTGGGTTTATGCGAACGTGCTCTATCCGCTGAAGGAGCCGGTCACCGGCGCAGGGTATTATTACGCGGACTATACGGCCACGCGCTTCAGCCTTTCTTCCCGGATGATGATAGCGGCGCCGGAGCAACTCACGGCCGCCGGCCTCCAGGCGACCGACAAGCCTTCGCTGCTCATCGAGTCCTTCGAGGGAGACTGGCAGAAGGAGTGGTTCACCTACGGCCTGACGGGCAGCTGGACGCGCCGCACGCACAAGCTTTACGACCCGAAATGGAGGCCGCCTGTCAACGCGAGGCTCGCGATCGAGGTGAAGTGCGGACAGCCGAACAAGCTGGTCGTCGGGATCGACAATTTCGCCGCCGAAGTCTCGCTCGGCGGTGGCGCGGAGTGGCAAAGCTTGGCCCTGACGCCTGCTGAGTTCAAGAACGCCGACGGGGAGACGCTCAAGAGTTGGACTGGTATCCGCGAGTTTCGGCTGAATGATGCCGAGACGCTGGCGAACGGCAAGCGGAAGGAACTCGCTGACAAAGTCAAGCTCGGCGCGCCGTGGAAAGGCCCGAGGCCGGAGTTTCGAAACTTGCGTTGGGTCCGAGCAGAATGAAAAAAGCCCGATAAAAATGGTATTTTTACGGGCTTTCAAGATGGAGCCAACGATCCGGATCGAACGGACGACCTGATCATTACGAATGACAATCAAACCTTGAAAACAAAGGGTTTTTTGAGTTTGTGTAACTAAGTTGTTGCTAAATCGCGAGGTTAAGGGGTATCTTTATCACGTTTTATGGACACCAAGGGAAGGGCAGCATAATCATGGCAAAGAAACCCAAAGTTGTGACTGATACCAAGAACCTGATGAAGCGTGGAAAAATATGGTATATTAAGCGTATGGTCGATGGCAAGCTTCTTGTCCAGAGCACCGGTGAGACCGTATTAAAGAAGGCCCTGAATGAGCGCGACCGGGTTTTGAACCCTTACAATTTGCGGGACGAGAAGGAACGTGCCGAGGCGGTTTTTGCACGGGTTACGAACGTTGACCAACAACTCGCAAAGATCGAAGACGAGAAACCCGCGACGGCTGTCCGGCATGGTTGGAAAGCGTACTTGGGCCAACACGGACGCCCCGACAGCGGTCCCGTGACGCTGGCTCAGTATGAAAGATGGTTTGAGGCATTCGTCCGTTGGTTGGAAACCGAGTATCCCGATGTTACGGAGTTGCGCCGCGTGACGCAGGAACACGCGGACGCATACGCCGGAGACCTTTTGGATCGAGTTTCCGCGACGACCTTTAACAGTCATGTCAACTTGCTGGCTTTGGTATGGCGCGTTCTCGAGAAGGCGGCGCGGTTATCGTTCAACCCTTGGAAGGCTATCGGACGCAAGCGATTCTCCGTTCATTCGCGCCGCGAGTTGACCATTGATGAGCTTCGCAAGGTCTGCGAGGCGGCACATGGCGAGATGCGCTTACTGCTGGCACTCGGCATTTACTGCGGGCTACGGCTGGGGGACGCGGCTTGTTTGCAGTGGTCTAACGTGGACTTGGCGAGGGGTATCATTTCGCTTGTCCCCCAGAAGACGGCACGGCGGTCACAGAAACGGGTGACTCTGCCGATACACCGGGTACTGTCTGCCATGCTTGAAGAGATCCCGGCGGAGCGGCGTAAGGGTTACGTCATGCCGGATATGATGGCGCGGTATAAGAGTTTCAGTGCGGCACTCACGAAGGACGTTGCCAAATTGTTTGTGAGTTGCGGCATCGAAACCAAGTCGAGCGTCGCGGGGGAAAAACGCAAACGGGCGGATTGCAGCTTTCATAGTCTGAGGCACACTTTTGTTTCTTTGTGCGCGGCCGGGGGCGTTCCTCAATCCGTTGTTCAGGCCCTTGTCGGTCACGGATCTCCTGCTATGACGGCGCACTATACCCATATCGGCATCGAGACGGCACAGAATGCGGTTGCCTTGCTTCCCGACGTGACCCATGCGAAGGGGCTGCCGGAATCTGCCAACGCAACCGAAGCCGAAATTGACGTCATGCAGAAGACGTTAGACCGTATGACGCTTTCCCAGTTGCAAGCGCTCGCTTCGAAAGTTCAGAAGCTGATCGGTAAACTCAAAGCCGGGGGCGCTTCAAAGGCGGGCACCGGCAAACAGGTCAAGACGTGCTCCAGAAAAGGCACCGATCCTTGCCCAGAAGAGACTGCTATTGCTTAGGAGACGGATCCGTGTAGAGGGCGAATAGACCAGGGGTCCTCACTGGGCCGCGCTGGCTGCGGTTTGAGTGTGAGCACTTGATTTGTAATCTTCAAAAAGGCCGTTTTTATTGGTATTTTTAATATTTTGGCCGTCTGAAGGCTTCTTTTTTCCCTTGATTACGTCCCAATTCCGTCCCAACGTCACAGTGTTCGGTTACTGCCGGGTTGTTGCGAAGTTGACCGCTGGTCTTACCTGTTGCGCCGAGCCCCGCGACGCCGATTTGGAGGCGCTTATCGGTCAACTTACGGACATGCTCATCAGGGGCAAGAATGCATTGGCTTTCGTAAGCAACCACTTTCAGGTCTGAGTGCCGAAGACGATCTAGCGATCATGAAGAAACTGGGCGAAGGCTTTAGCGTGGAGCGAGCGCGGTCGGGTTCCATGTCGGTCATACCGGATTGGTTAGGGTCATGCGGGAAATGGCGAGGTGGCGGGCGGTCTGACGGTGATATTGAAAACAGGTGTTAAATAGTAACACGGGTCGCTCTTAAAAAAAACATTCTTGCTTTAGCCTTTTATCGGTTGACGCATTCACGTTCAGGGTGTAGTCTCATAACAAACTTATTAAGGGGGCCATTGATGCGCAACCTGATTATGTTTGTTCTTTCATTCGCGACGCTTTCCGCCGCCGCCGTGACGCTCGACGTGGCGCGCCTGCCCGAACCGTCTTTCGCAGACCGCGAGGTTTCCGAGGACGTCGCGTTGCCCGCGAACCGGCTTGATCTGCTGCGCACATTCCGGCTGGAGATGACCTTCGACTCGACTCCCTCGAACAACGTGCAGGTCGCCTTTGGGCGCGACAACCGGCCCGCCGACGGCGCTCTCGCTGCCGAAGAAACCGATTTTATCGTTGGTTGGTATTGCGGCGAATGGTTCCTGCGTCCGCAGGGGTTGAAGGAGAGGTACACGTTCTCGCCCGCCGTCACCAACGGCACGCGCACGCTGACGATGGAGATCCCCGTGAGTTCCCTGGGTGCGCCCAAGTCGGTCACGTTAAAGGATGGCGCAGGCGTGTTCGCTTTCCCGGGATTGACACTTACCCCGGTTCCGGCATGGCTTAATCCGGATCTCTGGACGTGTCTGCGCGTCACAGTTCGCGGCTGCGGCGAGAACTCCACAAACAAAACCGTGCGCGCGAGGTTCCTCCAGGACGGCGCGGTGATACTCTTCAAGTAAAGGGGACGCCGCATGCATTCTTCAATACCAAACGTAGCCCTGTTTGTCTTGGGCCTGTTCGTCGCGATAAATGTCATCAGGGGCGTTAATCTCGCGTGCCGAAAACTCGCTGTAGCCGAGGAGGGGGAACGGCTGACCGTCGGCCCTTCCGGATTGGCTTTGTTTCTACTCCTGCTCATCGCCCTTCAAACGTTGTATGCAGGCACCAAGAGGGAAGAGGAATCAGTCGTGAACCCGCCCGGAGAAGAGCAACTAGTGGTTGGCGGAGGCGATTCCATTTCCGGTGGCGGCAGCCAGACATTGACCTCGGGTCCTAACTTGACAGCGAGCCAGTATGCGGCGGGCTTCGCGCTGGTGCGCGTGTCCACCAACGCGTCGCCTTGGCTGGTCCCCTCCAACGCGGTCCAGCATGAGCCGTGGACGCGTTTCGGTTTGGCCGAGGACACCTTCTGGCTGCCGGCCACAGACTGGGGCTTCGTCCTGGGCACGAACGCGGTTGACGGCGTCCACGTCTCAAGCAGCGGCACGCTCTCGTTCTGGTGGCCCAAGGGTTCGCCCCGCGCCGCGCAGATGCCCGACGGCGACACCATCAGCTTCCTCGCGCCCCTGCAGACCGACATCGGCACGGTGCCGCCAAGCGGGCGGTTCTGGCACGCTGTGACAGCCTCCAACAGCGTGCTATTCACATGGCAGGACGTTTTCGCCGGGCGCGACACGAATTCTACCGTCTCGTTCCAGGCCGAGCTTTTCTGGAACGGCGATTTCACCTACCGCTACGCGT
>CAYSXF010000207.1:0-7001 GCA_964434815.1 uncultured Lentisphaeraceae bacterium | reverse complement strand
GGCGAACGTGCCGGCGAAGTGGTGGGTGATCGCGCCCGCATGTCCGCGCGGCCTGCCGTCCGCATCGGCGCAAGCGAGCAGCGGAACCCAGCGGGAGCGGTTGGGGCCGAAGCCGTGTCCGTTCAAGCCCAGCATGGCTGTGGCGGAGTAACCTTCAAGCGGAGCTTTCAGATCGAAGGCGGCAACGACCGATTGAGCCTCGGCCGGGCCTGTCGATGCGACACGGCGCAAGGGGAAGGCGCTGTCGAACACGCCGAGCTGTTCCGGTTCAGGCCACAGCGCGTCGCGGATCGGGGCCCAGCGCGTGTTGATGTGCGGCGTGGGGATGCGCATTGTTGAGAGCGGATCGCACTGCACGCCGAGGCCGGCCAGCCACACGGTGTGGGGCTGATTCCGATCGGCAATGTCCGAGGCAATGCCGAAGCTGAAGTGGGCTGCGGAGCCTGGCTGGAAATGGTCTTCCGCTCCGCCGCGCCCGACGCTGGGGTTGTCCTGCCAGTACGAGAACTGCCCTGCGGTGATGCGGTACTCGCGCCATTCAGTTGTCAGCTCCACCGCCTTGTGCCAGCGCGAGCCGTCGGCCTCGCCCCACTCGATCCACATCTTCGGGGTCTGCGCGTCGCCTCTGGCCCAGAAGCGTGTGACCGACCAATCGGACGGCATCTGCCTGCTGAACCCGGAGAGCCCTGCCGTGTCCCAACCGGTGAGACCGGGCGTGGCGAGTTCCACGGCGGACAAGCCCCGCGGGCCATCGGCGGCCTTTAGGCTTGGACCTCCCGGACGGTCGGAGCTCGGACGCCACGCGCTGATTCCTTGCGTGGCGAGCGCGGCCATCGGCGCATCGGGAATCGGCAGGTCATCCGGATTGAGCCAGGCGTCATTGGCGCGGACGAGCGGACGGTCGAACGCATAGCCGCCGGTCGAGAGAAACGCGCCGCCCTGCCGCAGATAGTTGATGAAGGCCTTGTGCGCGGCGGCGGGAAAGGCGTCGCCCGTCGGGATCACTAGAAGGTCGATCTGCTCGGGATCAAGGAAGCGGCTGTTGGCAATCTGTTCGGGCGTCACCGTGAACGCGGCATGCCCGTCGGAGGAGAGGGTGGCTACGAGTGTTGCGGGGTCGGAGGGACAGGCGGAGGAGGAAGGTGCACTCATGGCGAGCACGGCGATGCGGCCGTGGCCGGCGGGGCGGGGCGGCAGCGTCGCGAGCCAGGCTGCCGCGTTGCGCGTGTCGGTCTCTTCGCGTGCGCGGCGCAGGGAGTCTGCCATGGTTGGCTGATAGCCTGTTGCAACCGCGCCGGACTCGACCTGCACATCGTCGAACCAGGCTGTGCCGTGGCCGTGTATGGTAAGGATCGCCACCATCTTCGAAGCGTCGTCGGGAACGGTGCCGGTCGTTGTGATCAGCCGCCAGTCGCCGGTGCCGCTGGCTTTTGCGGGCGAGTCGAAATAGGTCAGCCGCTTACCGTGGCTGTCGAAGAAGTTCAGCGAAATGTATGCACCCGCGCCGTCACGCACGCGCTCCGTGCGGACCCATGCGCTGAGGGTATAGGCTGAGCGGGGTTTCAGCGGCTGAACGGTGCGCGAGGCGGAGTACCAGTCAAGCGGGGCACTGTCGGCAACGCACAGTTTCAGCGCGGCACGCGGCGAGCGGAAGACCTCCGTGTCGGCCACGCAGGTCGCATTCGAAGGAAACCAACATTGCCAGCCTTCCGCTTTCAGGTCGCGTGTGCCGAAGAAGTCGAACCCGCCGTTATCAAGCAGATTCGGCGAGGCGGCGAACGCCAAATTCCCCGCGAGAACGGAAAACAGAACAAACCATCGGTGCATCGCAGTCCTCCCCCTAAAATCCGTACAGTATTTGCATTTGAGCCCTTAACCAGAAACAGCGTACGGTTTCCGGCGCGGTTCGGCAAGCAGGCAATGCTCAGTCGCGCATGAAGCCGAAGGAAGAAGCGCGGGCACTCCGGGCACGCCAATCGCGCGGCGCTAGTTAACGGTTCGGCGGCAGAATGTCCCTCCCGATACGATCCCGTTCCCGCGTAGCTGTCGGTGCCGGAAGCACAGATACCAAGATCGCCGTGTCGGGTGCCTGTCCGGAGTAGAAGGAGAGGACATGCGTGCCTCCGACGGCGATGGCGTTCGCGTTGCCCGCATCGAACGCGATCTGACTGCCTGTGGCGACCGCCTCGGAAGCGGGCCAGTTGAGCGGATTGCCGAACACGCGGTCTGGATCGACGACTCGACGCCGAAGAATGCCCCTGCCGCGCTGATAATAATAGTTGCTGAGCAAGCCGGTTTCGGCGTCGAGGATCAGGCTCGGGGTGGAGGCGAAGACATCGCCGATGTTGGTCTGCTTGCGCGTCCATGTCGCGCCGTAGTCGGTCGACACCATCTGGAACTGAGCGCGGGCTGTGGTCGCATCGCCCTGTTCGGTCCGTGCGATGGCGAGAATCCTGCCCTTGCCGAGATAGACAGCGGCGGGCTCGGTCGGCCACTGCGCCTTGGTCAGCCCGGACTCGATGGGGGTCTGTGTCCAAGTGGCGCCGTTGTCGCGGCTGGTCAGCGTGCCCCACGAGTGACTCGGACCGTCATCGCGGTAGTCCCCTGCGAACCACAGGGCCATGAGCCCGACCGTGGGGACCGCGAAGACGTCAGAGATCTGCATGGGGGTTACGGCGAGCTTCGGCGTCGCCGCGCGCGCGAACGTCACGCCATCCGTGGTGCGGTAGAGGTCGTGGTTCCAGTCCGATCCGATCCGGCGCACCCAGAGGAGCATCGCCCCCGTGGGATCAATACCCTTCCCGACGGCGACCTCGCCATAGCCCGGCGTGTTGGCGACAACTGTTTCTGTCGTCCACATTTTGCCGTTGTCCGCGGATGTGCGGGCGTAAACCGCGCGGGCGTCTTCGCCGATCGAGTGCGCCGTGCCTCGGCTATACACGCAGACCAGCTTCTCTCCGATGGCCTGAATCATCGGCCACGAGTTGTAGCCCCGTACGTTCTGTACGACATGTGGCTTCGCGAGAGCGTCCAGGGGCGTCACCTTCACCATCGCCAGGCCGGTGGGGCGGGTGAACGTGTCGGCGGGATCGTCGGGCTCCCGCTGAATGCGCACCCACAGGGGCGCGTTCGGCTCCACGGGGTAGTAGGACTCCAGGACGATGGTCCGGGTGTGGAACGGTGCGGCGGGAAAAGCCGTTCGCACGGGGGTGCTCAGAACATACCGGGACGTGAAGGCGGCATTCTCCGCCATCTGCGACAGGTGGCACCTGTAGACATCCTCATAGATGGGGCTCGTCGCCGCATCCGTCGTGGTCACGACGATTTCGACCTTCACGGCTTCGCATCCGCTAGGTAGGCCGGTCACGAGTCCGGCGACAGACTGCCCGGCCGTGATGCCCGAGAATGACCACACCGGGATGTGCGTGGCGCCGCTCGACATGAGCACGAGCGAAGGTTGGCCTGTGGCGATCGACAGGTTGTTTGCGCTCAGGCAGATCGGGGATGCCGTGCATGTGCCGGATCTTTCATCCTCCGTCGCCGAAGTCTGCGCGGGATCTTTCGCCTGTGTGTCTGACGCGCTCCGGCATCCGTTAAAAGCCGCAAAAAGTGCCAGCATGGGGAAGAGGATCTGTAGTTTCATAATTTTCCTTCCGTTATAACCCGTTCCTTCGTGATGCGGGCAGCAGGTCTGCTCTTTTCGCGCGTGGGGCCTCAAGTGATGGCGCGGGCACTCCGGGCACACTTATGCGCCGTGTCTGCTACCGGTTTGGCAGAGGAATGTCCCGTATCCCGATTCGACACCTCTGCCGCCTCATGTCTACGGTCGGATGCCCTCAAAACGGTACCTGTCCTTTTGAGGTTTGTTATTCAGAAGTGGATTCCGCTTGGGGTCGAACTCGATTGAGCGGTTGTTTGGTTCGGGGTTGAAATAGCTAACGCCCGTACACCCTGCTCCGGCGGGGAACATCAATTTTCCGTAGTGCGCTTTGACCAACTCGCCTGCATCGTTAAACTCTGATCGAACACGGAAAATCAGATATTTTCCTGCATCCCAATAATGGCTGAATTTGGAGCCTTGCCCTGGTGTGTAATCCGCTGATTCTGCGAATCCGGTCATATTGTAACCGTCCAGCGGCGCTCGGTACTCCGATCTGAAATCCGAATACGGTACCATTCTCTTATTCACGAATCCGTTACCACGACCGGGAGCTGTCATAAGAACAGAATAGCGGTAGTCGATTGCGGTTATATATCGTTCGACCGTCGCCACAACATGTAGATCTTCCTGTTTGCCTACGCCGAAGGGCGGCAACCAGTCACCCACCTCGCAATCATACGCCAAGTCGGCACTGTTGGTCTTTATTGACGTTGGCAACGAAAACCTCGTGGCGTTCATTGGAACGGGAACAACCCTTTGGCGCAAGGTCAACTCCCAGACGTTCGTCCCCGTATTATAGAGGTCTCTGATTTGAAACTGCGGGCCGCCGTTGCGTGGAATATGCGTGTCGTAGTACCCTTTTTTCTTAACTACAATCCACTCGATGTCAGCGTTCTTCATTCCACGCGGAATATAGAAGCTTCCACATGAGTCGGTTAGACCGCTAATGCATGATCGGCTCGGCGAAACAAAGACGCTCAGGTCTGCGTTGGAAGCAGGTCTCCTATCTTGATCGGACACGTGAACCCAAAAACCATGGTTCCGACAATAGAAGTCTTCTGGAAGAAAGATAAGGTCGGAGGCTGGCGCGAGTGAAATCGCTGACACAGCGCAGACCGCGCCAATGACTTTTCTGAACGGTCCTGTGATATCAAAAGTTCCTGATTGCCCGCCGTGACACAAAAAGTCTTCTGCGCTAGACATAACAATTTTTGTCGAGAGGAATGCTTCGCCCGTGCGGGTTGTCACACAGCCCGTCAACAGGGTTAGAGTCGCCAGCGACACTGTTAGCCATGTTTTCCATTTGCACATTACGTTCGTTCTCGTATTGTGTGGTTTCCTAACGGTTGGCATCAGGGATGAAGAAAAAAAGACGAAATGAAATTTGGGCTTAGGAAGTGTAGCAACGCCGAAGTTAGAAATGGCCACAAGAGAACACAAGGAGCACAAAGAGAAGGGGTATAATCCATCGTGTTCTTTGTGCTCTTTTGTGGCTAATTCTCATTATTCCCGCACAGCCTTGAGCGGCAGGCGTCCGGTGTCGACGGTGACGACAAAGCCCTTCGGCGTGTCGATGTGATAGAAGAAGGTGTCGCCGGTCTTGCGCCAGCTCACCTTCACCGCATCGGAGCCGACGGGCATGGAGCCTGAGCAGGTCTGCAGCGGCACGTCGGCGAACCCGACCTGAACTTTCTTGTTCACTGAGTCGATGGAGCGGATGCCCAGCACATCGCGATACATCAGGCGCTCCACATGGCTCGCGAAGCCGTGGCAGCAGCTCGCCGAGGTGTTGTCGTTCTCCCACAGGGTTCCGGTCAGATCGGCCATCTTGAGGAAGTAGCCCTTGGTCTCGTCGAGGATCTGCGCGGACAGCCCCTGCCGCGAGAGCAGCTCCAGGCGCAGGTAATTGCCGATGAAGGCGTTCGCGAAGTGGATCTCCGGGTGCTTCTTGTTCTGATGGCGGTCGGGGCCGAAGTCGGCCCGCAGCGTCTCCCACAGCGCGGCGTGGGTCTGCGGCGTAGCGGTGTGGAAGAAGAAGGCGTAGTACTGACACGTCTCGGTGCGTTCGCCGGAGGACTTCAGCGTGCCGTCGGGTTGACGTTTCGCGTTGTCAACGAAGAAGGTCCCGTCGAACGACTGCTTGCGGATCGTCTCGCGCATCGCGTCGGCTTCGGCCTGCAGTTCGGGCATGCCGTACATCCGCGACACGCACGCGAGCACTTCGGCGTAGGTCATGTTGGACGGATAGTTCACATCCTGCACCAGCTTGTTGGCGTGCGACCATTCGACGAACACCCAGCCTGGCAGTTTCTCAAGCAGGCCGTCGCTGTTCTTGAACTGTTTGAAGTAGTTCAGCAGCGCCAGCACGCGCGGCCTGAGCGCGTCCACGGTCGGGCGGTCGCCGCTGCGCTGCAGGTACTCGTCGAGCTGGATCACGAACCACATCGCCCAGTTGGGGATGAAGACGCCGTCGTTGTGATCCGACGGATAGCACATCGGCAGCATGCCTTCGGGGAGATACTCGAATTTAGGAGGCAGCAGGAAGTTCTGCATGAACAGCCGCTCCATCTGCGTGTTGCCGCACAGGTCGGAGGCCACGCGGCCGATGAAGAAGCTGTCGCACAGCCAGCCCGCGCGCTCGCGCGAGGGGCAGTCGGTGAAGACGTCCACGGCGTTCTGCTTGAAGGTCGAGCGCGCGGCTTCGAAGATGCGGTTGAACGTCTCGTCTGATGCGCTGAAGGTGGCGCTGTCTGTGGCCGAGTTCACGTATTCGCGGAAGTGCAGGTCCGAGACCTCACAGGCCGCGCCGGCGGTGATGACCTTGAGGTAGCGCAGCGTGTAGGGCTCGAAGGACTCGACGCGGTAGGTGCCAGCGGCGGTCAGGTCGTAGGTCACCACGTTGCAGCAGCTCAGGCGCGTCACGCTCACGTCGTCTTTGTCCAGAATCTCGTCGAACACAAAGTAGACGCGCGTGGGTTTTTCGCAGCTTAGCGTCGCGCCGAAGAAGCCGGAGTTGTTCCGGCCGAAGTCGATGATGCGGAACTGACCGTCCGCCAAAGCGAGTTTGCTTGGCGCAGTGAGCGGCTTGCCGGTGCGCTCCTTGGTAGCGGTCTCCAGCCGCTGCGCCTCGTAGAAGGGAATGGTCGTCAGTTCCTTTTCCGGATAACCTGCGAGTTTCGGGCCGATGTCCCGGATGGTGCGGTCCGAGAATACCTTCTTATCGGGATTGTTTTTGGTCGTGCCCACGAAGACTTCGCGCTCGGGCTGCCGCACGGCGAAAGCCGGGTAGGGTGCGAGCCGAGGCAACAGGGCGCGGTCAGCCAGAACCGCTGTTTTCTGC
>CAYSXF010000206.1:0-7004 GCA_964434815.1 uncultured Lentisphaeraceae bacterium | reverse complement strand
GGCTACGCGGGCGGCATCCTCTCCTCCGCCATCGACGGCGAGAACTGCGCCGCAGCCGCAGCCGCTTGGATCAACGCTACAGGCAGGTCTTCGCGCCTGCCCTCTCCTGCCCATTTATGAAACCACCCAGCACACCTCCCGACCCCGCCCGCCGCGCCCAGATTCAGGCTGAGCTGCGCCGCGACATCGCCACTCGTCAGGACAGTTACCGCGAGCGGGCGCTCAAACTTTTCCCGCACATCTGCGCCAGTTGCGGACGCACCTTCGAGGGCAAGCGCCTGAAGGAACTGACGGTCCATCACAAGGACCACAACCACAACAACAATCCGCCGGACGGCAGCAACTGGGATCTGCTCTGCCTCTACTGCCACGACCATGAGCATGAGAAGAACAAGATCGCTGGCTGCTACGAAGGCGCACGGGCTCAAAAGGAAAAGCTGGCGCCCTCCATTTTCTCTCAGTTCTCGGCGCTCGATGCGCTGTTGCCGCCCACCGCCGAAGACAACGAAAGCGACTCCTCTGCCAGCTCCTCTGAAAACGGTTGACCAAACGCGCCGGGTCGCGATAATGATACAACGAAAGGAAAACAGAAATGACGAAATACGTTTGTAATGTGTGCGGCTATGTGTATGACCCCGAAACCGGAGACCCTTCCAACGGCATCGCGCCAGGCACTCCGTTCGAGGCGGTTCCCGACGATTGGGCCTGCCCCGACTGTGGCGTGGGCAAGGATCAGTTCTCGGCCGTTTCGTAAACGGGCTCGAAGAAGTCTCACGCTCTCTGTTGCTGACTTTCAGAGGGCGAGCGTCCTCGCGGGCAGTCTCGACCGCACGCTTACGACGCTGTCAGACCGTACTGCTTGACTTTATAGCTGACGATGCGCGGCGTGGAAAGCAGCATGCGCGAGGTCGCGGCGATGTTGCCATGCGTCAGCTTGAGCGCCTCGGCGAGCAGCGTCTTCTCGTAACCTTCGACCATCTCGCTGAGGGACGAGCCCTCAACCAGCATCGGTGCCGCTCCGATCTCAGCCCGCTCCGACTCTTCCGCCGCTTGGATCGAAGACGGAAGAAACTCGGAGCGGATCACTTCGCCGTCGGCCAAAAGCACGGCGCGCTCAATGCAGTTCTCCAGCTCGCGCACATTGCCGGGCCAGCGGTGACGCATCAGCAAGTCGAGCGCCTCGTTCGAGAGTTTACTCACCTTCTTGTCGTTCTCGGCCGCATATTTCGCCATGAAGTAGTCGGCCAGCAGAATGATGTCCGTCTTGCGCTTGATGAGCGGCGGAACGAAGATCGGGAACACGCTCAGCCGGTAGTACAGATCCTCGCGGAACTGCCCTTTCTCCACCATGACGGGCAGATCGCGGTGCGTGGCAGCGATGATGCGCACGTTCACCTTGATGGTCTTGATGCCGCCGACGCGCTCGAACTCCCGCTCCTGCAACACCCGCAGCAGCTTAGCCTGAATCGAGATCGGTATCTCGCCGATCTCATCCAGAAAAATGGTCCCGCCGTCCGCAAGCTCGAAGCGCCCCTTGCGGTCCGACACAGCCCCGGTGAAGGCGCCCTTGACGTGCCCGAAAAGTTCGCTTTCGATCAGGCTCTCGGGAAGCGCGGCGCAATGCACCCGCACGAACGGATCGCTGGCGCGGTTGCTGGCGTAGTGAATCGCGTGCGCCACCAACTCCTTGCCGGTGCCGGTCTCGCCGTTGATCAGCACGGTGGCCTGGCTCTTCGCCACTTGAAAGATCTGATCGTAAACCCCCTGCATCTCGCGCGAGTTGCCGACGATGTTGTCCGGATGGTAACGCCTCGTGAGCTCCGCGCGAAGCTGGCGGTTCTCCTCCTGGAGGCTCTCCTGCTGCTCCAGCACATCGCGCCGCAGCAAGACCGCGCGCGCAACCATGGAGGCGACGATGCCGAGAATGGTCGCGTCTTCCTTCAACTGCTCGTCGGCGGCGAACGGGCGGTAGACGCTCAGCGCGCCTACCACTTCCTGCTTCTCTTTCACCGGCACGCAGATGAACGAGGTGTCGGAGCTCTTGCCCTGCTTGGTGCGGTTGAGAAAGATGGGCGAGTCGCTCGTGCGCGGGATGATCATCGGTTCGCCCGAGAGCACCACTTTGCCGGTCACGCCCTCGCCCAGCTTGTAGTGACCGAGCTGGGCTTGTGCGCGCGTCAGCCCATGCGCCGCCTCGATCAAAATGTCGTCGGCGCCTTTGCGCAACAGCGTGATGGTCGCCAGGCGGAAATCCAGGCACTCCGCCAGCGCCTCCAAAATCGGATGCACAACGGAACGCATGTCGATGCTCTGATCCACGATCGTGCTGATGCTGTGCAACAACCGCAGTTCCTGCAAGTGCCGAGACTGTTCCATTCTGTTTGCTCCTACACGAAATGTTGCTTCGTGAGCTTCTCGTATGCTTCGACGTACTTCGCGCGGGTCTTGAGCACCACGTCTTCCGGCAGCGCCGGCGCAGGCGGCTGATGGTTGAAGCGGACACTGTCAAGCCAGTCGCGCACGAACTGTTTGTCGAGGCTCGGCGGATTGCTGCCGACCGCGTAGCTCTCCTGCGGCCAGAAGCGGCTCGAATCGGGCGTCAGCACCTCGTCCGCCAGCACCAGCCGTCCTCCGGCGTCCGTGCCGAACTCGAACTTGGTGTCAGCGATGATGATGCCGTGCGCCGCCGCGTGATCGGCGGCATCCGAGTAACAGCCGACCGAAGCATCCGACAGCGCCTGAGCCTTCTGCTGTCCCAGCGCCGCTTCCAGATCCGCCAGCGTCACGGGCATATCGTGCTCCCCCAGCTCCGCCTTGGTGCTCGGCGTGAACAGCACGCTGTCCAGCTTCGATCCGTTCTGATACCCCCCGCGCAGCGGCTGGGAGTTGACCGTCCCGCTCACCTGGTACTCTTTCCAGCCGGAGCCGGTCAGATACCCGCGGACGATGCATTCGAACGGAATGATCGACACCTTCTTAACCAGCATCGACCGTCCGCGCAGATCCTCCCTGACGCACCGGAGCGCCTCCGGATAGTTGTCCACGTCCGCCGTGATCAGGTGGTTGGGCATCCAATCCAGCAGGCCGAACCAGAACACGCTGAGGCTGTTCAGGATGCGGCCCTTGTCGGGAATGCCGTTCGGCATGATGACGTCGAACGCGCTGATCCGGTCCGTGGCGACCAGCAGCAGGTTCTCGCCCAAGTCGTACAGATCGCGCACTTTGCCGCGGCGCGGCGCGGGAAACCCTGGAATCGCGCTTTCGATTAAAGCATGGTTCTTGTCGTACTTCATTTTCCTCGCTCCGCTTGCACGCCCTTCTGCCGAAACAGTCGGCGAAACGTGGCGCTTTCAACAAAACGCTTACCGGTTCGCCGCCGCGGCTTTCACAAATGCCGCAAACAGCGGATGGGGCGCCACCGGGTTCGACTTGAACTCCGGATGGTACTGGCACGCCACAAACCACGGGTGCCCTTTCAGCTCGATGACCTCCACCAGCTTTCCGTCCGGCGACGCGCCGGCCACGATCAGCCCGCTCTTTTCCAGCGCCTCGCGGTATCCGAGATTGTACTCGTAGCGGTGGCGGTGGCGCTCCGAGATCTGCGCGGTTGAATAGGCCTGCGCCGCCTGAGTGCCTTCCTTCAGCACGCACGGATACGCGCCGAGACGCATGGTTCCGCCCATGTCCGTCACGCCGCGCTGTCCGTCGAGCAGCGAAATCACCGGATGCGGCGTGCCGGGCGCCAACTCGGTGCTGTTGGCCTCCTCCAGCCCGCACAAATGGCGCGCCGCCTCGATGACCGCGCACTGCATGCCCAGACAGATTCCGAAGAAAGGAATCTTGTTCTCACGCGCATAGCGGATGGCCTCGATCTTCCCCTCAACGCCCCGGATGCCGAAGCCGCCCGGCACCAGAATGCCATGGACACCTTTGAGCTTGGCCTCGGCGCCATGCTGTTCGATCTCCTCGGACTCCATCATGCGGATGTTGAGCTTCACGCCGGAGGCGATGGCGCCGTGCGTCAGCGCCTCGTACACGCTCTTGTATGAATCCCGCAGGCTGATGTACTTGCCCACCACCGCGATCTCCACCTCGCCGTTCGGCGGACGGATCAGCGTGTCCAGCATCGCGTTCCACTGGGCCATGTCCAGCTCGCGGACCGGCAGATCCAGCATTTTCAGAATCTTCTCGTCCACCTGCTGCTTGGACAGATCGATCGGCACTTCGTAGATCGTGTTCGCCACGTCGCACTCTTCGATCACATGCTCGGGACGCACGCCGCAGAACAGCGCCAGCTTGGCGCGGTGCTCGGCTGCGAACGGGCGCTCGCACCGGCAGATCAGCAGCTCAGGGACAATGCCGATCGAGCGGAGAATGCCGACCGACTGCTGCGAGGGCTTGGTCTTCATCTCGCCGGCCGCGCGGATATACGGCACGAGGGTGAGGTGGATGAACAGGCTGTTGCCCGGCCCCAGCTCGTGGTGGTACTGGCGGATCGCCTCCAGATAGGGCTGCGATTCGATGTCGCCCGCCGTACCGCCGATCTCGGTGATGGCGATGTCCGTCTGATCGTCCTCGACCTCGCGGATCGCCCGCTTGATCTCATCGGTGACGTGCGGGATGACCTGCACGGTCTTGCCCAGATACCCGCCGGCGCGCTCGCGGGCGATCACGTTGCTGTAGATGCGACCGGTCGTGTAGTTACTGTGCTGGTCGCAGGGTATCCCCGTGAACCGCTCGTAATGCCCCAAATCCAAATCGGTCTCGCGGCCGTCCTCGGTGACGTACACCTCGCCGTGCTGATACGGCGACATGGTTCCGGGATCGACGTTCAGATAAGGATCCAACTTCTGCATGCGGATGCGATAGCCGCGCCGCTTGAGCAGCAGTCCGATGGACGCCGCCGTGAGGCCCTTGCCGAGCGACGACACAACGCCGCCCGTCACAAAGATATGCTTGCAACTCATACGAACTCCTATACGGGCGCGGCCTGGCGCGCCCCCCACCCGTTCTTACCGTTTTACCGCTTAATACCCGTGAGATCAATACCGTCCCGCCTGGGCAGACTGCTCGAACCCATCAGCCACGTGTCGACCGCAACCGCGCAGTCGCGCCCTTCGGAAATCGCCCAGACAATCAGCGACTGGCCGCGGCGCGAGTCGCCCGCCGCGAACACGCCCGGCACGCTGGTCTGATAATCCTTGCCGGTCTTGATGTTGCTGCGCTCGTCCACCGCCACGCCCAGGCGCGCGATGACGCCGTCCGTCTCGGGACCCAGAAAACCCAGAGCCAGGAACACGAGGTCCGCATGCCACTCCTGCCGCGTATTGGGGTTCTCGCGCAGCTGCGGACGCTCGCCCTTCTTCGCGGGCTTGGCCCATTCGACGTTGACCGTCACCAGCGAACGCACGTGGCCGTTGTAGCCGTTGAACTCCTTGGTGAGGATGCTCCAGAAGCGGTCGCCGCCCTCTTTGTGCGACGAGCTGGAACGGAGCTTCATGGGCCAGAACGGCCACGGGTAATCCTCTGTCCGCGAATCCGGAGGCATGGGCATCAGCTCGAAACTGTGCACGGCGGCAGCCCCCTGCCGCAAGGCCGTTCCCACGCAGTCGCTGCCCGTGTCGCCGCCGCCGACCACGATGACGCTCTTGCCCTTGGCGTTGATCTTGCCCCACTGCTCAGACCCGTCCTGGTTCGATCCCAGCAGCCGGTTCTGCTGCGTGAGGTACTCCAGCGCGAAGTGAATGCCGCTCAGGTTGCGGCCGGGGATCGGCAGGTCGCGCGGACGGCCAGACCCGGTCGCCAGCACCACGGCGTCGAACTCCTTGAGCATCTCGGCCGTCGGGTCGGTGTTCGTGACGAACGTAACCCCCTCGGCCGACATGACCTCCAGCCGGCGGTCGATGACCCACTTCTCCAGCTTGAAATCGGGAATGCCGTACCGCAGCAAGCCGCCGGGCTTCTCGTTCTTCTCGAACACCATCACCCCGTGCCCGGCGCGGTTGAGCTGCTGCGCCGCAGCCAGCCCCGCAGGCCCAGACCCCACCACCGCGATGCTCTTTCCCGTGCGCTTGGCGGGCAGCACCGGCTTCACGAAGCCATGCGTGAACGCATACTCGATGATCGTTTTTTCGATGAGCTGGATCGTCGTGGGATCCTCGTGAATGCCCAGCACGCACGCCTCTTCGCACAGCGCGGGACAGAGGCGCCCCGTGAACTCGGGGAAATTGTTGGTCGCCTCAAGCCGCGCCCACGCCTTCTGCCACTGGCCGCGATAGACCAGGTCGTTCCACTCGGGACAGAGGTTGCCCAGAGGGCATCCGCTGTGGCAGAACGGCACGCCGCAATCCATGCACCGCGCGGCCTGATGGATGATCTTGCTCTCGTCCATCGGCCGGTACACTTCCTTGAAATCGTGGAGCCGCTCCTCCACCGGACGCGACTCAGCGGTCTCCCGCTCATAATCCATGAACCCTGTGATTTTACCCATAAATCAATATCCTCTGAGCAGTTGCCAGACGGGCACGCAACCCCGCCCCCTACTCCTTCACCGTTTCCATCTCTTCGCGCTGCAGGCGGGCCAGCGCACGCTTGTAGTCGCGCGGCATCACCTTCACGAACTTGGCGCACAACTGAGGCCACTGGTCGATCACGCGCTTGGCCACAGGACTGCCCGTGCAGGTGTAATGCCGGGTGATCATGCGCAGAACCTCTGCCGCTTCGGCGGGGTCATTCATGGTCTCGAGATCGACCAGCTCGCGATTGCACCGCTTTTCGGCGAACACGCCGCTCTCGTCGAGCACATAGGCGATGCCGCCGCTCATGCCCGCCGCGAAGTTTCGGCCCGTCACGCCCAGCACCACCACCCGCCCGCCGGTCATGTACTCGCAGCCGTGGTCGCCCACGCCTTCGACCACCGCGCTCACGCCGCTGTTGCGCACGCAGAAGCGCTCGCCCGCGATGCCGCGGATGTAGGCTTCGCCCTGCGTGGCCCCGTACAGCGC
>CAYSXF010000205.1:0-7008 GCA_964434815.1 uncultured Lentisphaeraceae bacterium | reverse complement strand
ATTCGTCGGCAGCGTCAGATGTGTATAAGAGACAGGACGAAGACCTACCGCGTCAACGGCGAGACGAAAAACCTGTCGGAGGGAACCTACCTGCCGGATCTCATGCATACCTTCTTGACGGACTTCATCGCGAAACATAAAGAACAGCCGTTCTTCATCTATTATCCGATGTCGTCCATTCACGGCCCCATCGTCCGCACGCCGGACAGCAGGCCCGGCGCCGGCAAAGACCAGCTCTATGCCGACAACATCGCTTACATGGACAAACTCGTCGGCAAGCTGATGGACGAACTTGACCGGCAGCACCTGCGCGAGAAGACGCTGGTGTTGTTCGCCGGCGACAACGGAACCGCGCATTTCGGAGCTGACACGGCGAAGGTCGACGGCAAGCGCATCTCCGGCATGAAAGGCACCATGCTCGAGGGCGGCAGCCGCGTGCCGTTGATCGCGAACTGGAAGGGCACGATGCCGGAGGGACGCGTGCTCAAAGACCTTGTCGACTTCAGCGACTTCTTCGTCAGTGTCGCAGAGCTGGGCGGCGCGAAATTGCCAGAGGGTGTCACCCTCGATGGCCACAGTTTCGCGCCGCAGTTGCGCGGCGAGACCGGCACGCCGCGCGAGTGGGCTTACTCCCAGCTCGGACCGAAATGGTATGTCCGCGAACAGGGCTTCAAGCTCACCCAAAACGGCGAGCTGTTCGACATGGCCAACGCGCCTTTCGAGGAAAAACTCGTTCCGCCCGAAGCTGAAAGCGCCGACGCCAAAGCGGCACGCGTGCGCCTGCAGGCAGCCTTGGACAAACTCAGTCCCGCCACGGGAAAAACGGCGGAGGAGGATAAAAAGAGCAAGAAAGGGAAGAAAGGCGGCAACGCCAAAGCCAAGCCCAATAAGCGGAAGGGCAAATGAAACACGCTGCAAATGATCGGGCTATGCAACGCCGAGAATTCATGAAAATAGCTGGGATCGGTGCGGTCGGTGCCGCACTCTATCCAAAGCTTGGAATGGGCGCCGACGCTGTCGCCGCCAAGCCCAACATTCTGTTCATCATGTCCGACGAGCACAATGCCACGGTGCTCGGCACGAACGGCAACCCGATCATCAGCACTCCGAACCTCGACCGGCTGGCTGCGGCGGGCGTGTCGTTCGACGCGTGCTACTGCAATTCGCCGCTCTGCGTGCCGTCGCGCGAGTCCTTCCTTTCCGGCCAGTATGTCAGCCGCACCGGCGTCTGGAGCAACAGTTGCGAGCTGCCGCGTGCGGATATCCCCGCCGTCCCGAACCTGCTCAACGCCGCAGGGTACGAGTCCTTTTTGTGCGGCAAGATGCATCTCGCCGCAGACCGCCGGTACGGCTACAAGGATTTCGGCGGCGATTTCAACACGAGCAAGAAAAACGGGGGCGTCTCGCGTCGACCGGCGGATAATCTGCCGGGGAACGGGTATTCGGCTCGCTTCAAGTCCTTCCACACGGGCGAGAAGTCCTCGATCCTGCAGCATGACGAGAAGGTCACCGAGGGTGCGGTGTCGTTTCTCAAGAACCGCAAGGCTGACGACAAGCCGTTCTTTTTCACAGTCGGCTATCTGGCGCCGCATTTCCCTTTGATCGTTCCCGAGAAGTACTGGAAGAACTATGAGGGCCGCGTTCCGATGCCGAACATCCCGCCCGGCACACTCGACAAGCTGCCGCTGAACTACAAGCACGTTCGTGCGGGCTTCCAGATGGAGAATGTTCCGCCGGAGGTCGTGAAGAAAGGCCGTGAGCTGTATTACGGCCTCACGCAGTGGATGGATGAACAGGTCGGTCAGGTGCTGGCCGCCTTACGCACAAGTCCGTTTGCGGAGAACACGGTGATCGTCTACACCGCCGATCACGGCGAGAACATGGGCGAGCACGGCCTGTGGTGGAAAAATGTCATGTATGACAGCGCCGCGCGCGTCCCGCTCATCGTGAGCTGGCCGCCGCGCTGGAAGGGCGGCGCGCGCCGCACGGGTGTGTGCTCGCTGGTGGATCTGGCGCGCACGCTCGTCGAGCTGGGTGGCGGCGCAGCGCCTGAGAATTGGGACGGCACTTCGATGCTGCCGTGGCTGGACCGCGCGGATGCGGCATGGAAAGATCAGGCGGTGGTGGAGTATTACTCGCATCCCATCGCCTCCGGTTATGCTATGATCCGCAAAAATCGCTTCAAGTATACCTACTACTCGGCTCCTGACGAGAAGCATCCTGCGGAGCGCGAGTTGTATGACATGAGCGCTGACCCCGGTGAATTGAAAAACCTCGCCGCCGACCCCGCCTACGCTGGCAAAGTCGCCGAACTGCATGCGGCGCTGCTCAAGGAGCTGCGGGAGAGTCCGGACGCCACAGAGCAGCGTTGCCGCGCCGACGGGGCGAAAGCGCAAAAGCGGGGCCGCGGCAAGAAGAGCCGGAGAGAAGGCAAACAAGAGGCGGGCGGAGAAAAGAATGAATAATCACATGAAACCCTACCTCGTTCTTGCTCTTGTCAGTTTCACGTCCTGTTATGCAGCGACGACTGATCCGGTCGTCACCAAGATGAAGGCGCTGTTTCCGCAGTTCGATGCGGATCATAACAGCACCCTGTCGCCAGAGGAGCAAACACATGCGGTGGCGTTCGTGAGAACGTCCTATGGCGAACAGTGGTCGCAACGGATTCAGGGCATGTTCGCCCGCGCGGCGGCTGCAGACAAATCGGTCAGCGAGGCGAACTGGAAGAGTCAGGTGGCGGACTATGGAGCCCCGCCCATCGCGCAGACAGAGATGATCCCGATGCGTGACGGCAAACGCTTGGCGACGGATCTTTTCAAACCGCACGGCGATGGGCCTTTCCCAGTTGTGCTCTCACGCACGCCGTATAGCAGAACGAAGAACGGCAAGGACGGAAGCGGCTTCACGCGCGACGGCTATGTGTTTGTCATTCAGGACATGCGAGGCCGGTTTGATTCGGAGGGCGAGAATTTCCCCTTTGTGGGTTGCGGCTGGGGCGAGCATCAGGATGGCGTCGATACGGTCGCGTGGCTGAAGAAACAGCCGTGGTGCAACGGCAGCATCGCTACGATCGGCGGCTCGGCGCTCGGCATTACACAGAATTTCCTGGCGGGTGCAACTCCCGACGGATTGAAGGCGCAATACATCACCGTAGCTGCGGCGAGCCTGTATTCGGACGCCTCCTACATCGGCGGCGCGTTCCGCAAGGCCGATGTGGAGAACTGGGTGACGGGAAACAAATATGACCCGCGCGCCTTAGACGTGATGCGCGCGCATCTGAGTTACGACGACTACTGGCGGGCGCTCGACACGACGCTGAAGTTCCCGCAAATGAATGTTCCGGCCGTTCATATCGGCGGCTGGTTCGACATGTTTGCCCAAGCGACCATTAACGCGTTCGTCGGCCGGCAGCACTCCGGAGCGAACGGCGCGCGCGGCTCGCAGAAGCTGATCATGGGCCCGTGGACGCACGGCATCGGGAAAATGCCCGCTGGCGAACTGCAGTTTCCAAACGCGGCGAGCGTTCCGGCGTCCTACGATGCGGGCCGCTGGTTCGGGCACTACCTTGGCGGCATCGACAACGGCATCGAGAAGGCGCCTGCCGTCACTTACTATGTGATGGGCGACACGCAGACGCCCAACGCACCTGGCAACGAGTGGCGGCATGCCGACGACTGGCCCATACCGGCAACAGAAACGGCAGCCTATTTCACGAACGAAGGAAAGCTCGCGTTGGGAAAACCCGGCAGCGGTGATCGTGCAAACATCTCGTTCACCTTTGACCCTACGAACCCCTGCCCCACTGTCGGCGGCAACAACCTCACCCTCGCGCGTGGCCCGATGAATCAGAACACGATCGAGGGCCGCAGCGACGTGGTCGTGTTCACAAGCGAGCCGCTCACTTCTCCGGTCGAGGTGACCGGCCGCGTCAAGGCGGACGTTTACGTCGCGTCCTCAGCGGTCGACACCGATCTCTCCGTGCGCCTGTGCGACGTGTATCCCGACGGAAAGAGCTATCTCATCGCGGAAGGCATCCAGCGCCTGCGCTACCGGCATTCGGCGGAAAAGACCGAGCCGCTCACGCCAGGAAAGATCGAGGAAATCGCGGTGGATTGCTGGTCCACGAGCATCATCTTCAACAGGGGCCACCGCATCCGCGCAACCGTCACTTCCAGCAACTACCCGCGCTTCGATGTCAATCCCGGCACCGGCGAGCCCTGGTCCGACTCCGGCG
Organism: uncultured Lentisphaeraceae bacterium; assembly: GCA_964434815.1. Taxonomy (GTDB): domain Bacteria; phylum Verrucomicrobiota; class Kiritimatiellia; order RFP12; family UBA1067; genus CAYSXF01. The sequence continues at coordinate 2,774 of CAYSXF010000205.1, read as the reverse complement.
CAAAGGTGAAGCAGACCAACCGCATATTCTGCGACGCGGCGCACGCATCTCGGCTGTTGCTGCCAGTTGTGACGTCGGCCAAATAGAATCCGTTTTGCTGAGTCGTGCGAATACGAGTAACGCGATTCCAGCGGTAGGGACGCCTCCCCGAGGCGTCCGCGGACGGTTCGGGGAACCGTCCCTACCCCAACAACTTGTTACCCATTTGTGAAAAACCTCAACAGGAGCCTGTGAGCCGATATCTCAGAATTTTCCTTGCCGCGCTCGGCGCGGTCTCTCTCCTTGAGGACGTGACTGCGGAGCCTTGGTGGCACGAGTACACGCCGGTCGCCAGCGTTCGCTTGGGCGCACCGGACTTGGATACGATCCAGCCCGGAGCCGCGCGGGGTGTGGACACGCTCGGCTGGTACGGCTTCTGGTTTTTCGATGCGAACGAACAGTCTGGCGTGTACACAAGCTCCCGCGAAAAACTGCGGCAAGCCGGCGTCAAACATATCGTGTACTACGACCTGGGCGAGGTCGGCGATTACGCCGGGTTCTTCACGACCGACGGACACATGACCCACAACGGCTGGTCGCTGCCCTGGTGGAAGGGCGACACAGCGCTGACCGCGCGCTGGTTCGGCCTCGAAGCGTTTATGAGCGATGTGCCGTGGGCGCCTTACCCTACAGCCAAGGCGTACGGTCTGCCGAAGTTCACCGAGCCGTCAGGCGCGGCCGCCACCAACCTTTACGCGACGTTGGCGCGACGCGGCTTGGACAGACAGTGGCATTTCGATTATGAGAGCAACCTGCGCATCACCGACGATGCCGCCGAGCGCAGCGGCCTAGCGAAGCTCAGCGCCAAGCAGTCCGCACGCGCCGACGTGCAGGGCAAGACCGGGTGGCAGACCGTCCGGCTCGTGGACGTCGACACCGCCAATCCGCAGCTCCGCGATTACTGCTGCCGCGAGATCGAACGCATCATTCCCGCGCTCCGGCCCGACGGCATCCACGCCGACAACTTCGGCGACAATAACCTCGGCTACGCCAATCAGTGCGCCTTTGGCGAGTGGTCGCTCCATACGTTCCGTGACTATCTGCGGCGGCACTTCACGGCCGCTGAACTGAAGCAAATGGGGATCGCCGATCCCGCAACCTTCGACATTGCCGCCTACATCCGCAACAAACCGTTCGAGTCGCGCGGTGAGCGGTGGCACATCATGAACCCGAAATGGGCGACCGACCCGGTTTGGCTCTGCTACCTCATCAACAAAGTCGAGACCGCGCAGGCCTATCACAGGGCCTTCTTCGCTGCGGCGAAAAAGTCGGCGAAGGAGACCAGGCTCGATTGCGCCGTCTTCGGCAACACCATCCCGTTTCCCCTCGGCGGCGCTTTGATGAAGGGCGCCTGTGATATCGCTCACTTTGAGTGGAGCACGACGAACGGCTGGTGGGGCATGCGTCCGATGGGGCTGCCGCCCCAAGGCCGCGCCGGTTACGTCACCCGTCTCGGCGCGGCCATCTCCGACGCGCCGTTCTGTTGGCCGAGCCTCTACGTCAGCAAGGAGAAGTCCGGCGCAGGCCACGAGAACCTGCACAAGATTCTCGCCTTCGACTGCCTCGTTAACCGGGGGATTCTCGACTTCGGTCACTGGTACCGCGACGGCTATTCGCCCGGCACGCCGGAGAGCGCCGGATTCGTCAACCGCTTCATTCGCGCCAACGCGCCGCTCCTGAGTCACCGCCGCTATCTCGCCGACGTCGCGGTGGTCCATTCAGCGTGGTCCGAAATTGCCTCGTGCACGATCTTCAATCCTGTGATGGAGCTGTTCGTCGACGAGTACTGCGGCTGGTGCCAGTTCCTCGGCGACACGCACCGGCAGTGGGACATCGTTCTTCAGCAGGATCTGACTGCGGCCAACCTGTCGCGCTATCCGGTCGTCGTACTGCCGTCGGTGCTGGCGCTGACAGACGCTGAGATCGGCGAGCTGCGCCGCTACGTCGAACGCGGCGGGCGGCTGGTCGCCACCGGTCTGACCGGCACGCGCTACGGGCCTGACCATTATCTTTGGTTACGCGAATCCATTTTCACTGTGCCTGGCGCACGCATCGTCACCGACAAGCCCGGCGTCACCTACTGGCGAAAGGAGCGCTATTTTGCCGCGGCAGCACGCATGTGCGAACTGCTCGCGTTCTCCGGCTTTGTGCCGCGAGTGACGACGGACGCGCCCTCCACGGTCGGCGTGAACCTCAACACCGGTTCCGATGCAATCGGCCCGGTGCTGACCCTTGACCTCAACAACTGCGACATCGATGCCGCGACCGACACGATCCGGTCCGCCCCTGCCTGCACGACGACGATCCTCCTGCCCGCTAACTGGCCAACCGGCGCGGTGCGGGTCACCTGCCTCCGACCCGAGTCGCCCGCTGCCGCTTTGCCTCCCGACGCCATCGCGCTAGATCGCCGCGCCCGAACCCTGCGACTGCGAGCACCGCCGTTTGACACGGCCTTGATTATATGTGCCCGTCCCGAGTAGGAGTAATTGGCGCTGGCAATCAACCACGTTTACGATCGGGCGCATGTTCGAGAAACGCGCGATTATTTTTCTGGCGCGGCGAAACCGCTGTTGTTGTCATACCCGCTGGAAAAGGGGTGTGTCGAATAGTTCACGATGTTGGTGGGACACTCGACAAGGACGCTCTGGGCAATGTAGTTCTCTTTGGCGTGGCTTTTGAGGTTGATTCCGCCCCGTCCGCTGTTGCGCGAAATTTGGTTGTTGAACGCATAATTT
>CAYSXF010000204.1:0-7027 GCA_964434815.1 uncultured Lentisphaeraceae bacterium | reverse complement strand
ATCGTCCACATCTCGTGATTCATGCGGCGGCATACAAGCATGTCCCGATGATGGAGTTGAATCCGGTGGAGGCGGTTAAGAACAATGTTTTGGGAACGCGAGTCTTGGGCGAACAGTGTGTTCTGCACGGTGTGGAACGTTTCGTGTTAATTTCGACTGATAAAGCGGTGAATCCGGTATCGGTTATGGGATGCACCAAGCGTTTGGCTGAGATGGTCATTCAGAGCTTGGATCAGGAGATGAAGACACGTTTTTCCGCTGTGCGGTTCGGCAATGTGCTGGATTCTTCGGGTTCCGTTGTTCCGCTGTTTCGGGAGCAGATCAGGAAAGGCGGGCCGGTGACTGTGACGCACCCGGATATGAAGCGATATTTCATGACGATTGAAGAAGCGGTGCATCTCGTTCTGCAGGCGACGGCACAGGCCAAGGGCGGAGAGATTTTCGTGCTGGATATGGGAGAACCCGTACGAATTGTCGAACTGGCTGAAGAGTTGATCCGTCTGTCGGGATTGCGGCCCAACGAAGATATCCCGATTGTCTTCACGGGCATTCGGTTGGGCGAGAAGCTTTTCGAAGAGTTGGACGTCAGTGAGGCTTCTGTCTTGAGAACGGAGCATGCGCGCATATTCATCGGCAAGATCCCCGATGTGGAGACGTCTGATGTTGTCGCATCGCTGGCTGCATGCGAAAGCCTCTGCCGCCGTAATCCGTGCGCCGAAGAAGCGCGTGCCATGGTCCGGAAGCTAGCAAGCTTCTCGGCTGATACAGTTGAGGCAAGAACGTCGGAGAATGTGTCGTGAAGAGCGCTTCCAATCGTATGCGTTGGCTTGTGGTCGCCATCCTCGTGGTCATGGGATGGTTGAATTACCACGAGATGATCTCGTATACCATGATGATGTTTAGTGCGCCGATCGAGGACATGTCGCATGGCTGGCTAGTGCCTTTTGTCAGCGCATACGTGATTTGGTATCGGCGTAATTCCTTTCGTGAGGCGGCAGGGTTTCCCTCTTGGAGGGGTTTCCTGTGGGTTTGTATTTTTGTCACTATTGGTTGGTTTGGCGGACGAGGCGGACAGTCGCGTATAGAGCAGGTTTCTCTGATTGGGCTGGTCTGGGCGATTCCATATTCGTTCTGGGGAAAAGAAGTCGCGCGGCTAATGCTGTTTCCGGCTTGGTTTCTCGTGTTCACCATCCCGATGTCGTCGTTCACGGATTTTTTCACCGTTCATTTGCGAATCATCTCGTCATCGCTCGCTACGGCAATTCTGAATGGTGTCGGACTGCGCGTCGAGCAATCGGGCACAGCCCTGTTTTCGAGGGTCCCTGGTGCGGAGTTCAACGTGGATGTCGCGGATCCGTGTAGCGGCATACGGTCACTGTTTGCCATGGTCTCGCTCACGGCCACATACGCGTATTTCACGCAAAAATCGCTTGTGCAGAAATGGACGCTTTTTGCCTGCGCCATTCCGCTGGCGATGATTGGAAACATCTTCCGGATATTATCCATTTGCGTGGTCGCGACTTGGTTTGGGCAAGATGTGGCGACAGGGTATTATCACGATTACTCCGGATATGTGGTTTTTCTGGTTGGTGTGCTGCTGATGGTTAGAGCCGGCCACTTCATCGAGAAAGGCGACGGCCTTGTGCAACGGTTGACGTTTCTTCCGGTGGGCCTACGGCGGACAGTTATGCCCATGGTTCATCCAGACAAGCGGATACCCATGCGGGGTGATTTTGTTTGGGTGTGGGGAACGCTTGTGTTGATGGCTGTCCTGCTGGCGTTCAAAATGCTGCTGCCGGCTCCCCTCTTCGAGTCAGCGGATTTCATCGCGACAGCCTTGCCAGCGCAGGTGGCCGACTTTTCGGGTGTGCAACCGTGGTATTGCCACAATGAGCAGTGCCTGAATGTTGTTGAAAAAGATGTCTTGGGCGTGCCGGATGCACAAAAAGGCGATGCGTTGATTTGCCCGAAATGCGGAGGGCAACTGTACTCGGTTTCCTTGGGTGAAATGCGAGATCTGCCCAAGGACACGGTCATCCTTAAACGCAATTACCATGCTGCGGACGGTCTTGTTTACAATGTCAGCGTCGTGATCGGCGGCCGTCAGCGCAACAGTATCCATCGTGCCGAATTATGTTTGCCGGCACAGGGTTTTGTGATGCTTGACGCCCGGCATTTGGATCTGCATGTCCCCACGGGCGCGCCACGGGCTGTCAGAAAAATCACCGCGCAGCACCCGGATGGTCAGAAAGTCACTCTGCTCTATTGGTTTGCAAGCAAGAACCGTGAAAGTTGTTCTCACACGCAACGGATACTGACCGATGTCTGGGACCGATCCATTCACAACCGTATCAACCGGTGGGTCATGGTTGCGGTCAGCGTTCGGTCAACGCTAGACGCTCCCGAGGCCTTGGAGCGGTTCGAGGCGTTTCTGTCGGAGTTATATCCTAAAATCATTAACAGATCGAAACTTCATGACCGCGAATTGGCTAACTGATGTTGCTTCTTTCTCCGTTAACACCTTGATAAAAGCTGTTGCCGACGGATCGAAGTATATGGGTGCGTTCTTCGGAGCGTTGGCCGTATCGTTGATATTGACGCCGTTATGTCGCGAGATGGCGCGTAAACTGGGTATGATTGATCGCCCCGACGCGAGGCGTATCAATAAGACCCCGATTCCGCGCGGGGGCGGATTATCGGTATTTGTGGCGTTTCATCTGACACTCGGTGCTCTGGTATTAGCGATTGGGTGCCCGATCAGCCCGCAGTTCTCGTATTTGTGGCAGGGATATTTTCTTGTTGCATCATCGCTGCTGGTGATCATTGGTTTAATCGACGACAAGCGCGGCATGAAACCGATCATCAAATTGGCGGGGCAGATCGTCGTCGCCACAATTCTCTTCTTCTCCGGGGCCCATGTGGGGGGGATCGTTGTCGCGTTTCCGCCGTGGCTGGATTATGCTGCGACGGTGTTCTGGATTGTCGGTGCGGTCAATGCCTTTAACCTGATTGACGGCATGGATGGCTTAGCGACTGGGCTCGCATTAATTGCTTCAGTTGGACTGGCGGGTGCGCTGCTGTTCACGGGGAGTTCGGATGCCACGTTACCGTATCTGGTGCTAGCTGGCGCCTGTCTGGGCTTTCTTCGGTATAATTTTCATCCGGCTTCGGTGTTCTTGGGGGACACAGGAAGTATGTTCCTTGGTTTGTGTGTGGCCACATTGCCGCTCATGTCGGGGTCGCGCAAAGAACTGGTGGCTTCGTTGGGTGTGCCGATGTTAGCCATGGGAATTCCCATTTTCGATACGTTGCTGGCGATCTGGCGGCGGACGGTGCGTGCTCTCTTGCCGCAAAGTGTGGTGGTGGCCGGAACGCGTGCGAGAGTGATGCAGCCAGACAAAGACCATGTGCATCATAGGATTCTGCGCGACACCATGAACCAACGCACAGCGGCGATCATTCTTTACGGTGTTAGTGCTACGCTCGTTATGGTCGGGTTGGTTGGCACGCTACTCAAGAACCGTGCGCCGGGGCTATTCCTGATCGCTTTTATTGTGGCGATTATTGTGGTTGTGCGCCATTTAGAGCGGGTGGAACTGTGGGATACCGGACGTCTGCTTTCTCATAAACGGTCGAGGATTCGCGAAGGGCTCTTGATACCGTTGCAGATGGCTGTGGATGTAATCGTCTTATGTGTAGTCTGGCTGATCGCCCGCAGCTTCTCTGGGATGCCCTTACACCGCACGGCCTTTCTTTCAAACCTGCCCTTGTTCGTTGTGCCGGTCTTCATATCGTTGGTGCTGTCCAAAACGTATTGGAGGGTTTGGTCTCGCGCTCAAATTCGTGATTTCGCAGGGCTTGTGTTGTCGCTCTTAGCAGGCACATCGGTGGGCTTGGGGCTGGTGTGTCTATTCGACGAACTTGAACCGCATATGATCCGTTGTGCGGTCATTTTTGGAACGTTTGTGGTGTTCCCGATTGCCGGCATGCGTTTATGGCGCGATTGTGTCCAAGGTGTCATGCAGATCTTGGAAAGGCGAGTCCTAATTGAGAAGCCAGGGACACTTCGTGTTTTCGCTTACGGTGGTGGGGTTCGATTCCGCAGTTATCTCCGTGAGTTGGCAAACCAGTCAGGCCAAAATGATCGTGTCATCTTAGGAGTTATCGACGACGATATTCAGTTGAAAGGGCGCATTATTGCCGGATATGCTGTTTTGGGCGATCTGGATGACTTGGGCAACCTTGTCCGAAAGTTTCGGGTAGATGCGGTGATCATCACCAGCCTTTTGGAACCTGCGAAACAGGCGCGGATTGCGCGACAGGGCGAGGAAATGGGGGTTATTGTCTCGGTCTGGATGTGTGATGAAAAGCAGTTGAGCGGGTCGAGTCAAAAACAGCCTGTGTTAGGTGGGCTATGAAAAGTTCTCGCAAAGAGTTGTGGTTTAATGTCGCAGCTCGAAGAGCGTTTGTGAACATCACGCCGGATGTGGCGTCTTGCGTCGATGAAAGTGGAATCCAAGAAGGTCTCTGCTTAGTCAATGCCATGCATATTACGGCGAGCGTATTCATAAACGATGACGAAGCCGGCCTGCATGCGGACTTTGAAAAATGGCTCGAGAAACTGGCACCCGAGAAACCATACGGCCTGTATGCGCACAATGGGGCCGAAGACAATGCAGACGCACATCTGAAGAGACAGGTGATGGGACGGGAGGTCGTTGTCGCGGTAACGAATGGCAAACTGGATCTCGGTCCGTGGGAACAGATATTTTACGGTGAGTTTGACGGCATGCGGAAAAAGCGGGTGCTGGTGAAAATCATTGGGGAATAAAGTGTGATGACACGACCATGCTATTTGCTGGTGGCGTTTCTGGTTTTTCGCATAACCGTCCATGCTGCGGACACCGCATCTTTGGCTGATCCCACGGTCTGGCGATACCTCAGCACCGAGTGGGCTGCATCAGTCACGCAGGGCTGGCTGGAGACGCACACTGATGCGAGTGTCACCGGGCATCCCATCAGTATCGCAGGACGGCGTTACGAGAAAGGCCTTGGCACGCACGCGCCGGGCGAAATGGTCTTCAAACTTGACCGTCAGCATAAGCGCTTCATCTCCGACGTGGGCGTGGACGATCAGGGCGGTAAGGCGGGATCCGTGGTTTTCAAAGTTGCGCTCGACGGCAAGGAGGCGTTCGACAGCGGCCTGATGAGATTCGGAGAGCCGGCGAAACACATCGCACTCGATGTGGCCGGCGTGTCGGAACTGCGGCTCGTTGTCACCGATGGGGGCAACGGCGTGCAGCACGACCATGCGGACTGGGCCAACGCGGCAGTGGACGATATCATTCTCGCCAAGCCCGTGCCGCTTTATTCTGCTGCGGGTTTCTTCGCGGTGCCGGGCAGTCCGCGGACGGTGCTGAACTTCAATCCCGGCTGGCGTTTTCTGAAAGCGGATGCAACGGGCGCTGAGAAGCCTGACTTCGATGACTCCGTGTGGGAGGCTGCCAATCTGCCGCATAGCCTAGAGATTCTCGGCGAGAATGCAAGCGGTTGTCGGAACTATCAGGGGCCGGCGTGGTATCGCAAACGCTTTCAAGCCGCTGTGCCGGTCGCGGGCGGGAAGACCTTCCTGTATTTCGAGGCCGTGATGGGCAAATGCGCGGTGTGGGTGAACGGCCAGAAGGTCGCGGAACATTTCGGCGGCTACCTTCCGTTCGCCGCAGAGGTCGGTGCGATGCTCCATGCCGACGGCAAGGATAACGTTGTCGCCGTGCGCGCGGATAATTCCAATGATCAGACCTATCCGCCGGGCAAGCCGCAGAACGATCTCGACTTCACGTATCTCGGCGGCATCTACCGCGACACGTACCTAATTCAGACCGGCCCGGTGTATGTGACCCTGCCGGAGTTGAGCAAGACGGTCGCAGGCGGCGGCGTGTTTGTCGGCGTGAAGGATATCAACGGCAGTGATGCCTCGCTCGAAGTTCGCACGGAACTTGCGAACGAATCCGCGACGCCGCGCAACCTCATGCTGCGCACCGTGCTCGAAACAGCGGACGGCCGCGAAGTGCTTCGAAGCGAGCAACCGGTGGAACTCGCTGCGGGCGCTCGCCGTGCGATCACGCGAACGCTCGAACCGAAAGGTGTGCGGCTCTGGCATCCGGATGACCCTTATCTGCATTTCATCTGCACCGAAATCGTCGAGGCCGGCAAGGTTCGCGACAGCCTGCGAACACGGTTTGGCATCCGGCTGTTCGAGATGCGGGTGAAGGACGGCTTGTTTGTTAACAAGAAATACGTTGGCGCGAAACTGAACGGCGTCAACCGCCACCAGGACTATGCCTATGTTGGCAACGCGCTGCCGAACTCCGGGCAGTGGCGCGACGTGAAACTGCTCCGCGAAGGAGGCGTGAACATGATCCGCGCGGCGCACTATCCGCAGGATCCTGCTTTCTACGATGCCTGTGATGTGCTCGGCATGCTCGTTACGACCGCGAATCCCGGCTGGCAATTCTACAATGGCAGGGATTCCGTTTTCGAGCAGCGCATTTACGAGGACACGCGCAATCTTGTCCGCCGCGACCGGAACCACCCCTCCATGCTGCTGTGGGAAACGGCGCTCAATGAAACGCCGCACCAGCCCGGCCGGATGCTCGGCGAGATGCACCGCCTCGCGCACGAAGAGTATCCTTTCCCGGGAATGTTCACCGTGGCGGATGTCGACGAGGCCAAGAAGGGCGGCCTCGATTTCTATTACCACGGCGGGATGAACGAGACGAAAAATTCGTTCACGCGCGAATACGGCGACGGCGGCGAAGTGGACAATTTCTACTCGCACAACGCGACGACGCGCGTGAAACGCGAGTGGGGCGAGGGTCCTCTGCTCAAGCAAGCCGTGATTCGCGCACACGACCTTAACGACATCTTCGCCACGCCGCCGATTCGCCTCGGCGCTGCGTTGTGGTGCGGCATCGACCATCAGCGTGGCTATCACCTGTCTCTTATACACATCTGACGCTGCCGACGA
>CAYSXF010000203.1:5443-7045 GCA_964434815.1 uncultured Lentisphaeraceae bacterium | reverse complement strand
AGATTTCTGCCTGTCTCGTGGGCTCGGAGATGTGTATAAGAGACAGATTTAAGACAATTGACCCTTTCTGCGGTTCGGTCGCCCCACCTTCCTCCTGTTCCATATTTTGTCTATCCGATTGATTTTCAAACCCGGCTCATGCGCTACCGTTCGATCTCCAACAGGTAAAGAAACGCGAAAACGGATCGCCACCTCATTTTACGGTTGCCGGAGCCGCTCACTCTTTGCTATAAAGGATAACTCAATTGCGCGTCCACCTTCGAGATGCCGTTGAACGGAGTAGCCCCATGCAGATTCTGATTGTTTTATTGTACGTTTTGGAAGTTCTCGTCTGTTTCCTGATGGGCGGCGTGATCATGCTGCAGAAACCCAAAGACGGCGGCCTCGGCGTCAGCTTCGGCGGCGGCATGGGCGAGGCGCTCTTCGGCGCCCAGATGGGCAACGTGCTCACCAAGACCACCATCATTCTCGGCGCTGTCTTCCTCCTCAACACCTTGGTGCTTTCGCGCCTGACCTCTCATAGCGGCGCCTCTGTCATGGAAGGCGTTCGGACGCCACCGCCTGCAGCCCAACAGGGCGCCGTGCCGTTCTCCCAGCCGTCGGCACCGCGCGGTCCGGCTCCTGTGTCGGCTCCGCTCAGGCCCGCCGCGAAGTAATCCGGCGCTTCGGCTGTCGCCTGACAAAAAACCTGCGCGTCTTTCCGCGCAGGTTTTTTTATTTACACGGCCTTTTCGCCAGCGGCCTCAGAAATAGCGTCCCGCCTGACGCACGTCCTCGGCGATCTGCGCCGCGAGCGCCTCTGCGGATGCGAACACGCATTCGTCTCGCAGCCGGCCCAGAAAGCACACTTCGATGGTCTTGCCGTAGAGATCCCCTGTGAAGCCCAGCAAGTGCGTCTCCAAAATGGCGCTCTCGGGTTTTACGTCGGCGAACGTCGGATGTACGCCCAGGTCGGCCACTCCGTTGTAAGCGGCGCCCTCGGCAACCACCCTTACCGCATAGACGCCGTTCGGCGGCAGCACGTCGGTTCGCGGCCTGACGTTGGCGGTCGCCACACACAGCGTATGGCCCACCCCGCGGCCCCGCACCACCGTGTCGCGCACCGAGTAAGGCCGGCCCAGCATGGCGGCCGCATCGTCCAGCCGTCCCTCGCGCACCGCATACCGGATGCGCGTGCTGGAAATCTCCAACCCCTGATATTCGGCAAAGGGAACGATCACCACCCGGAACCCGTAGATTGCGCCGAATCGCGCCAAAAGTTCGGGCGTGCCCGCAGCGCGCTGCCCGAAACGCCAGTTTTCGCCGCAGCGGATCTCGCTGAGCTTCGCTGTGTCCGACGGGCGGGACGCGCACGCGCCATCGCCTCGCGGCTTACCGCACAGCCACCGGATAAAAGTCTCTGGTTCCTGAACCGCGAGCTTCCGCGTGAACTCCAGCAGCAGCACACCGTCAACGCCGGTCGTTTCGAGCAGCCGCAGCCGCTCCTCAAGCGTGCACAAAAGCGGCGGGCACTTCGAGGGGGCCAGCACCGCTAACGGATGCCGGTCGAAGGTCAGCACCCATGCCTGCCCGCCAAGTTCGCGAGCCCGCTCGATCGTGCTC
>CAYSXF010000203.1:0-5433 GCA_964434815.1 uncultured Lentisphaeraceae bacterium | reverse complement strand
CCTCTCTATTCGTCGGCAGCGTCAGATGTGTATAAGAGACAGCCTTGTGGACACCATCAAAAAAACCCGCGGCCAGCACGACGGGGCCCGGCAATTTCCGGAACTGAGACGGCTGTTTGAGAACTTGCATAACAGGAGGCTGTTAGAGTTCGAAGTTCAGTATTCAGAAGCAACCAGCAGCCACGCGGGCGAAAGGCAACACACGGGCTGCAAGCTGGTCCGGAGTCAGATTCAGAATATCAGCAAACGGCAGCGCGTCCTTCACGTCGAACGCGCCCGACTGGGTACGCCTCAGGGCGTCGAGGCAGGCGCCGCACCCGAGCGCCTGTCCGATGTCGTGCGCCAGCGTGCGCACGTAAGTTCCCTTGCTGCTGTGCACATCGAAAGACACCAGCGGCGGAGCCCACTCGGTGATCACGAACCGGTAGACGTGCAGAAAACGGGGCTTTCGCTCGATCTCTTGGCCTTTGCGCGCCATTTTGTAGAGCGGCACGCCCTCCACCTTGATGGCCGAAACCATCGGCGGCGTCTGAAAAATATCTCCGGTCAGCGCAGCCATCTGCGCCTCGACCTGTTCGCGCGTCACCTGCTCCCACGGCTTCTCCTCGAGCGTCTCGCCGTCGCAGTCCTGCGAGGAGGTCGTGCGCCCGAGGCGCATGACTCCCGTGTACGCCTTATCGCCGCCCATCAGCATATCTGACAGCTTAGTCCCCTTGCCGAGCAGGATAATGAGAAGCCCCGTGGCGTTGGGGTCCAGCGTGCCGCCGTGTCCGACCTTGTCGATGCGGAACGTCTTGCGGATTTTGTGCACGATGTCGTGCGAGGTGGGGCCGACCGGCTTGTCGACCAGTAACACCCCATCGAAAAGCCCCAAGGCAGCCTGCGGGTTAGCGTATGTCTGCATCAAAAAGACCGGTCCCGTTCGTTCGCTTAGAGAGACTCGCCAGAAGCCGCTTCATCCGCTTCTGCAGGCAAGTCCAGTTTGCTCAACACATCAAGAATGTGATCGCCCTTCTCAACCGACCCGTCCAGCACGAAGCGCAGGCGCGGCGTGTACTTCAGGGTGAGATCGCGATTGATCAGGTCCTGCAGCTCTTTGGCCTTGTTGGCAATGCGGCGCAAATAGGCGCCTTTTTCGGCATCGTGTCCGAACACGGAAATCGAAACCGTGGCATTGCGGAGATTGCGAGCGGTCTGCACGTGAGTCACGGTGATCGCCGCCATATCGATCACATCCCCGGCGAACACTTTGAAGAAAGCCTCGCCGATTTCGCGGCGTAACAGCGCGTTGACGCGCTCAAGACGGTCAATAGCCATAAAGCCTCCCAGAAATGAATGAACAGAAAAGTGGAAGATTGGGGAGACGCATTCGCACGTCTCGCCCGCTCTTCCGTCATTCCGCCGCGGCAACCCTTACAGAGTGCGGGGCAGCTCCTCGAGGGAATAACACTCGATCGAATCGCCCTCTTGGAAGTCTTCGAAGCCGTTGAAGAGGATGCCGCACTCCTGCGACCCGGAGACCTCGGTGACCTCGCTCTGAAAGTGCTTCAGCGCGGCGACCTTGCCTTCCCAGACCTTCTCCTTCTTTCGGAAAATGCGGTAGCGGGCGTCCGCGCGGATCGTGCCGTCGAGCATCTGGCAGCCTGCCACGCGGCCGGTCTTGCCGATATCGAAGATCGCGCGGATCTCCGCGTGCCCCTTGATGACTTCCTTGTACTCGGGCGAAAGCAGGTCGAGCATGCGCTGCTTGACGAAGTCCATCAACTCGTAAATGATCCGGAAGGTGCTGATGCGCACGCCGTCGTGGCGGGCCTGCTGCTGCACGCCCGTCTCGCATCCCACGCTGAAGCCGATCAGCAGCGCCTGCCCGGCGCTGGCCTTGTTCACGTCCGTCGCGGTGATGTTGCCGATGCTCTCGGTGATGATGTTGAGCGAGACCTTGTCGCTCTTGATCTCCTTGAGAGACTCGCAGATCGCCTCGGACGACCCTTGTGTGTCGGCCTTGATGATCACGGCCAGCTCGCGGCGCTGGTTCTCCTTGATCTGGCTCATGAGCGCGTCCAGCGACGTGGCCTTCGCGTTCACCAGCGAGATCTGCTTGCGCTCTTCTGCGGTCTTCTCCGCCAGTTCGCGGGCGCGCTTCTCGTTGAGCATGACCCGGAACGGCGCGCCCGCCTCCGGGACGCCGGAAAGGCCCATGCACTTCACGGCGGTGGCAGGCCCGGCGGACTTCACGCGCCGGCCGCGGTCGTCGATCAGGCCGCGGATACGCCCGAGGTGCTCGCCGCACAGAATGATGTCGCCGATGTTCAGCGTGCCGCCCGCGACGAGCAGCGTGGCGGTCGGCCCCAAGCCCTGCTCGAGCTGGGCCTCCACAACGAAGCCGTCGGCGCGCCTGCTGGGATTGGCGCTGAGCTCCAGCACATCCGCCTGCAGCAGGATCATCTCAAGCAGGTGGTCCACGCCCTTGCCGGTGATCGCCGACACCTCGGCGCAGATCACGTCGCCGCCCCACTCTTCCGGCGTCAAGCCTTCGCCCTGCAGCATCTGGCGCACGCGGTCAGGCTTCGCGGTCGGCAAGTCGCACTTGTTGATCGCGATCATGATCTGCACGCCCGCCTGGCGTGCGTGCTTGATGGCCTCGCGCGTCTGCGGCATGATGCCGTCGTCCGCCGCGATGATGATCACCGCGATGTCCGTCAGGCTTGCGCCGCGCGCCCGCATCGCCGAAAAGGCCGCGTGCCCCGGCGTGTCCAGAAAAGTGATTTTGCGCCCGTTCACTTCGACCGTGTACGCGCCGATGTGCTGCGTGATGCCGCCCGCCTCGCCCGACGCCACGCGCGTGTTGCGGATGCGGTCCATGAGCGACGTTTTGCCGTGGTCGACGTGGCCCAGGAATGTGACCACAGGCGGACGCGGAACCATTTCTTCCGGCTTGTCTTCCGGAATCGCATCGTCGGCGTCCTCGCTGCGCAGCACGGGCTTGCGCTCGTTGGACCGCTTCTGGCGCTCGATCTCAATCTTAAAGCCGTACTTGTCAGCGATCTTCTGAGCCACATCGATCTCCACGCGCTGATTGATCGACGCGAGGATGTTCTGCTGCATCAGATCCGCGATCAGGCGGTTCGGCCGGAGACCCAGCTTCTCGGCGAGGTCTTTCACAACAACCGCGCCGCGCAGCATGATCACGCGGTCCGGCGCGATGGTCTGCTCCTGTTGCGGTGATGGCGGTGCTGGCGGCTGCCCGGGGCGCTGCCACGGTTGCCCGGGGCGCTGTGGCGCCTGGCCGCGCATCGGCGGACGACTCACATCTTTTTCGCGTCCCTTCAGGTTCTGGACGCGCGGCGGCTTGGGCTGTTCGCGCAGCGGCTCCTTGGCGATCCGGCTGATGAAGGCCGCGGCCAGCACCTCCTCCGGCTCGAGCTCGTCTTCCACGACGTAACGCGCAGGTTTCGCTTTCTGCGTCCCCTTCAGCGCGGCAGCGGCCACGGCCGAAACCGTCTGCGCGGTGGCGGGCGACACCGGCTCTGAAGCAGCCGCAGGCGCCACATCAGCGGATGCGGCAGGTGCGGCAGCAGAGTCCGGTGCGGTGGCGGGCGCAGGCGCGACCGGCGCGGCGGCTGCGGGAATCGGCGCAGGCTCCTCGTGCTCAACCGGCAGCGGCGATGTCTGCACCGGATAGCCTTTCGCACGCGCCTCCATCTCCAGCGCGCGCAAACGGTTGGCCTCCAGCACCGCGCGCTCGGCCATATTCTCTGCCGAGCGCCGCGACCGCTCAAGCGTCATCTTTTCCGCGCTGCGAGCGGCACGCTCCGCATTCTCGCGTTCGACGTCAGCTCCCACGCGTTGCTTAAAATAATCCTGAAGACGCGAGACGTCCTGCGTATCAAGCTGCGTCAACGGCGAATAGGCTTCGATGCCTAACGCGTCCGCCTGCTTGAGAACCTCAACGCTGGAGGTTTGGTTTTTCTTGGCAAATTCACAGACTCTCATAATTCTCTCTTACTCTCCCGCTTCTTCAACCACGCCACTGGCCGCTTGGGCTGCGGCCCAGATTTTGCGCACCGTCTGCTCGTCCATGCCGGTCACCTCTTGCAGATACGAGACTTCCACCTCGATGATGCCATCTGTTGTCAAGAACCCGTTCGCGACCAGCGTCGAGGCAGTCTCTTCGCTGATATCGAGCACCTCCGCCAACTCTGTGATCGCGCTCTCCCGCTGCTCCTCGAAAGTGACCGATTCGCCGCTCTTCTGGATGTCCACGCGCCAGCCGGTCAGCTTAGATGTCAGCCTCACGTTCTGGCCGCGCTTGCCGATCGCCAGCGAAAGCTGATCAGGCGCCACCGTCACATGAACCGTGCGCGCGTCGTGAGGATCAAGCGCGACGCCCTCCAGCCGGGCCGGTGCCAGCGCCTGCGTCACGTACTGCTTGATGTCGTCGCTCCACCGCACGATGTCAATTTTCTCGCCGTTCAACTCCCGCACAATGTTGCGCACCCGCACGCCGCGCAAACCGACGCACGCGCCGACAGGATCCACCTTCTCGTCCAGCGTCTTCACGGCAATTTTCGACCGGAAACCGGGGTCACGCGCAACGCCCATGACCTCGACAATGCCGTCAGCGATCTCGGACACCTCCAGCCGGAAAAGCGTCTTCACAAACTCGGGGCAGGCGCGCGAGAGCACCACCGCAGGTCCGTTGGCTCCTGACTGCACGCGGAACACGTAGGCGCGGATGCGATCCCCCACGTTGTACTCCTCCGTGGGAATGCGCTCCTTGGCCGGCAGCAGGGCCTCGGTCTTGCCCAGCTCGATAATCAGGTCGCGGTGCGCAATCTGGCGCACCGTGCCGCTCACAATGTCGCCGATGCGGTCCTTGTACTCGTCGTACACGTTCTTCCGCTCGGCCTCGCGGATTTTCTGTAAAATCATCTGCCGCGCCGTCTGCGCCGCGATGCGGCCCAGCTTGGCCGGAGGCACTTCGACCTCCAACATCTCGCCCTGCCTGACGTCAGGTTTCAGCGTCTTCGCACGGCGCATCGAAATAAAGCCGAGCCCCGTATCGTCGTCTGACGCAATCACTGTGTCGAAAGCCTTGATAGCCAAGGTCTTCCGGTCAATCTCCAAACGCAGGTCGTTCGTCACTTCCAAGCTCTTGCGGGCAGCCTGCTGAATCGCCGATTCGATCGCCTGGATGATAATCTCCCGATTGACCCCACGGTCACGCTCCAGGTAACTGATAATCGAAAGCAACTCGTTGTTCATCGCCGCACCGCCTTCCGCTTCTGAATTCACCAACAAAAAAGAGCGGGGAAACCCCCACCCTTTTCATTTCATAAAAAGATGCCGTATATTACCTTATATGGCAAAGGCTGTCAATGGCCAAACCCTGTCTCTTATACACATCTCCGAGCCCACGAGACAGGCAGAAAT
>CAYSXF010000202.1:0-7057 GCA_964434815.1 uncultured Lentisphaeraceae bacterium | reverse complement strand
CGAGATTTCTGCCTGTCTCGTGGGCTCGGAGATGTGTATAAGAGACAGGCGACTGACCATCGTTGCGAGGTTGTGATTTTAGACCCGTTCTATACCTGCGTAGGGGACGAGACCGACCAAACGGAAGTCAAGCGGGCTGTCGCGGCAATGAAGACTTTCGCAGTGGAGGGCTTGACGCTCGTGTCAGTGTTCCACGCGTCAAAGGGAAGCATCGGGGACAGGCAGGCCATTGACCGCATTTCGGGGAGCGGGGTCTTTGCGCGCGACACGTCAACCATACTGACCCTATGCGAGCATGCGACCGAAGCCGAGCACATCGTTTTGACTTCCATCTGCCGCAACCATCCGCCGAAAGAATCGCAGACCCTTCGTTTCGAAGAGGGCTGTTTCGAGCTGACAGACGTTACCCCGGTGGAGAAGACCAGCCGGACAAAGGCGGTGCGCGTGATCCCAATGAACGCCCTGCAAGCGTGCTTCACTGTCGAGCCGACGAATTACGGCGACACCGTGCGCCGCACGCAAGAGGTTCTAGGCGTCGGGTACAACGTCGCAAAGGCACAGGTCACGCGGGCGGTAAGCGAGGGAATCCTGCAAGCCGTCAAGCGGGGACGGGAAACCATCTACACTCTAAAACAGGACGTGGTTTAATGTGGGTTAAACCATGTTCACCGTACCGTGTCACATGATATGGGATATGGTACGGTTTCCCTTTATAGGGAACCGTGCCACATCATATGAGACACAGGGAAGGGCGAGGTATGAAAGCAAAGCGCAGAGCGAACCGATTCAGAACAGGCGGAAAACGAGGAACGTAACCATGCGAGGCAATAGCGTCAATGTGTTTAAGAGAGATGGACAGGCGAGCGAGCAGGCGGCCGAGCGTGTGCGCAACCTGGGCGGTCACACACGCGATGAGATGGAACGGCTGATCGCCAGCGACCGCGACGTGATGGCGCTTGTGTTCAACCAGGCGAGGGCTGCGAAGCTGATCGAGTTTGACCATGAGGCGAAGGTGTGGCGCGGCGCTGACGCCAACGCACGCCTAGCGCGTTACGAGAGGCTGCGCCCTTGATGACAGGGGCACACGCAGACCACGCCGCAGAAACGATCCTGACGCGTCTTGCGGGGCGTGTCAGGGGGTGGGGAGCCCCCCCCCGGTTAGGTTCTTCCCCCAACAACACACCCCAAGAGCCCTTACGGCAAGGTGTCGCCCACCAAGTGACTAACGAAATAATAAAAGGGACTTTTAAGAATGGCTACCGAAGAGGCATTAAAAGACGCACGGAAAAGGCAGTTAAAGTGCCGTTTGCGCAACCCGGAGAGGGCGCGAAAGCTGGGCCGGATACGACGGGCGCGGTGGAGAGCGTCAGATCCGAAGCGGGCGAGGGCACAGGGGCGCAAGAAATCGGAACGATACCGGGCGAGACGTAGAAAATTGACAACCTGACACTAACCGCGCCGGTGTCTCTGATCGGGCCGATCCGGCAAGAGCAACGACAGGCAAAGAGGATTCAAAAGCAAGATGAACTTTCAAACAGATCCGCAGACGCGAGCATTGGGCCGCTACCGTGACGGCCTGGCCAGCCTTGCCGGTATGAAAGGCCAGCGCAACGCCTCGCTGCTGGGGCTGGTGTCGCTGGGCATCATGGCCGGCCTTGGGGATGACCGCATTCTGTGCGAGGTCGGGGCCGCGTCCGGAACCCCGCCGCTGACAGACGGAGAAATCAAACACGCTCTCACGACGGCGCACCGGGACACCGTGCCGCTGACCGACCGGCCGCAGTCGGGAAGGTGGACACCACCGCCGGGCAAGCCGCCGCCTTTGGGCTCTGGGGCCGCTTCCTTCGTGCCCCGCATGATCGGGAAGGGGCGGGGCGCGACGTTCGCCACGCTTTCGGCCTGTTCGCCCGTTGTGATCCCGACCGAGCCGAGAGAACAGGCGCGGGCGTATCTCTCCACACTGTACGCCGACGGCGACTTGCTTTTCATCGGCAAGCAGACAAACCCCGGCGTGATCGGCGAGACAATCAGGACGGCCGCAGAGTGGCGCGGGCTGTTTTCCACGTCTGAACCGCCGCCGCACGTCATTGCAAACCCGCTGACCGGTGCCGAGGGCATGACCAAGGAAGGCAAGCCGTCCTTTCGGTGCGGTGCGTGCGTCGCTGCCTACCGGTTCGCCCTGTTGGAGTTCGACGACATGCCGCTTGAAGACCAGGCCGCGTTCTGGGCTGGCGTGATCGGCGCGGGCACGCTGCCCCTGCGTTCGCTGACCTATTCGGGCGGCAAGTCGATTCATGCCCTCGTGGAGATCGGCGCGGCCGATTCGGTTTCATGGGAAAAGGCGATAGACACCCTCTTGCACGCGACGTGTCATTTTTCCGCCAGCAAAGCGCATCAATCAGACCGGGCTTGCAGGAATCCCGACCGGCTGCCCCGCCTTCCGGGTGCCGTGCGTCCGGACAAGGGCACCCGGCAAGCCCTTTTGTGGTTATCAAAGGAAACGGCACCGAGAGCCCCCACAATCGCGCCGCCGCTGACCCATGCAACGACACGCACCGAGCCGCTGCCGTCGCCCTGCGTTGAAACTGGCGAGAATGGCGCGGCACGGTGCCGGGATTGCTGGAACTGGACGCCGGACGGAATCAAACACGGGTGCAAGGCGGGTGTCGGGGGGCGACTCTCGCCAGATCGGCCCGAACCCTGCCAGCGGTTTGACACAGTGACATGATGCCGAAAAAGGCCATTGTAAAATAATTGAGGTTTCCTTATTTCGTTAGTTGACACCAATCAACGAATTTGATAATTTACATCTCAATCAAGGGCGACAAGGTGTTGCCCGAGCAACGAGGAAGCGGCCATGAAGATCAAGATCGGCGACAAGGTGAAATTCGACGCGGACGGAAAAACCGGCACAGTCACCGGCTGGCACGACCGCAAAACCGCGTTGGTCACGTGGGCTCACGGCCGCGCCCTGATCCTCAAAACCAAACTCCAAAAGGAAGGCTAAGACCATGAACACAATCGCAGTGGCAACCCTGATCGAAGGCGGGCAACAACTCTACACTGTCTCGCAGATCCGCAAGCTGTACGTCGCCGGCGAACGGGCGCTGATCGACTTCTGCAGGCGCAACGGCGTGCTGCACATCGACGAATACCGCATGGACGGCCAGAAGATTGACAACATCGTTACCGGCAAGATTCGATAACAACCAACCTCGAGCCCGGCGGGCAACCCGGGCGCAAGGACAACCATGAAACAGGCATTTGGCGAGTGGCGGTTTGAAACGACGACCGAGGGCCGCGTCCGGATCGCGTGCAATGGCGGTGATTATGAATGCGGCATGACTGACGTAGCGCCGAGCGACGCCGACGCGCTGGCCAAGCTGCAGCAAGCTCTCGGCTGTGCGCCTGACCGGGCGATGCGCGGCGGCGTCGTGGCGTGTGCCCAGGCGGCGCGGAAGATGATCGCCGAAAAGCTCGAACGGGCTTCCGAGCCTGACCATGGCAAGACGCTTATGACAGCCGAGCGTGGCACGCGCACAATCTTCATGGACTATTTCCCGACCACGGGGACTTACCAGATTTGCGAAGACGAGCGCGTGGTTGTTTCGACGCATGACACAATTGAGGCGTTCGCCGAGTTCGAGCGTAGACGCGACCCGGCGCGGGGTGTTAAGATTTGCGCGTAAGGAGATCCCCATGGGAACGATCAAAGGGAACAAACGCAAATACACCGTGAGCGCCGCAGTAGTCGCACAGCGCACCGCGGCGGGTGGCAAGCCTAGAGGCGGGGCTAGAACGTGGACAAATGTCCGCGTGTCCTCAAACGTGATCGAGGCCATAGACGCCAAACGCGGCGACGTGTCACGCAACGAATACCTCGCCCATCTGCTGAACTGTAAAGACTGAGATCCCGGATTCTGGACCGGAACAACGAGCCGTCTTGCAAACCGATTGCGAGGCGGCTTTTTCGTGCCCGGCGCTGATCCGCGCGACCACTCCGGGCAGATCGGCGCGGCCGTCGCGTGAAATGACCACGCCAGAGCCCCCACAAGGCACGCGGACGGCTGGCCACGCCGTGATAAGGGGCGAGGGCTGCGAACGCAACAGGCACGGCATACGGGCCCCGCGTTCTGGGCTGGCGTCGGCTGCTATGGGCGGGAATGATCGGTACGGCAAAGGCTTGAATTCAGTTTTTAACGTGACAGTCATCGTGTTACACTTTCCGCATGAAAAAAACACCTGACCCGTTGCGCGAACTTTACGACCTCTTCTATGCTTGGGTGCCGCTGTGCTCTTCTGCGGCTAGGCCACCTTTGCTGCCCCCTGATTTTCCCGACAGTCTGACCTACTGCAAGGAACTGTTTCGCCTAGAGGAATCGTTTCGCACTTCAACGGATGAGGCCGCGCGATACTTGATAGCAAACGGGGTGCCGACGGAAAAGGCCGACCCGTGGTCACGATATTTCCTAGCCCTTCGGGTGGAGTCGGCCATTGCATTTTTGGGCGAGTGTAGCTGTGAAGATCCGCTAGGCTTTCGGCTGGCGTCCGTTCGCCAAGACCGCGCATGCGTCTGTGAAGCTCTACTGTGTGCGCTTTGGAAAACGTACCGGCGCGACCATTGGTTGAAGGCCGTGACGTTCTCTGCGTATTTTGACCTTCCTCTATTCGGCATTGTCCCCGCTTCCGACTAGCGACCTATGGGCGACTTCGGGCGGCTTGTAGTCAATCGCGTTTCTTTCGTGTTGGCTACACGGTCGGGCCGGTCGGGCTGATCCGCACGCGGGCGAGCGTCGGGCGCTGGCGATTGGATACAAAAGGGCCTTGTATCTAATTTGTAGCTAAAAAAGAGTATTGGATACGGAAAAACAAGAAAAGTTAGTAAACCGAGCAAAGCGGGCCACGAATCAAATAAACGAAAAAACCCCAATAAAACCGAGGTTTTAAGGGGGTTTAAGATGGTAGGCCTGGCCGGAGTCGAACCGGCGACCCCCAGATTAGGAATCTAGTGCTCTGTCCTACTGAGCTACAGGCCTTCGAGATGTGCGAAACATAGCACAGCGGGGACGCGCTGACAAGTCTGCGGAGAGGCGTGCGTCCAATAAACGGATTGTCAAATCCACTCCAGCGATTATAATCCTCCTCATGGTGATGTTGAGTGCTGGTCACTTTGGCGAGGAGATGAAATGAATGTTGGATTGACGCGCAGAGAGATGTTGAGGAAGTTGGGTGTCGGCGGTTCGGTCGTCGGGGTGGGCCTGTTGGCCGGGCGAGGCTTCGCCGATGAGGCCACGGACGGCGATCCCGAGCGGGTGGGTTTCGCGAGGAACATCAAAATTGTTCAGCCGACGACGCAGGACGGGCCTTCCGCTTATCTGGAAGGTGGCAAGGTGATGCAGCCTGCGCGCGAGCTGCCGGTCTTCCATACGGCGGACGTGGTGGTGGTCGGCGGTGGCGCGGCGGGTTTCAGCGCGGCCGTGGCGGCGGCTCGGACCGGAGCGAAGGTGGCGCTGGTGGAGCGCTATGGGAGCCTCGGCGGGTTGTTCACGGACGGCATGGTGCTGGTCGTGATCGGCACGGGCAGCAAGGAGAACGGCGCGTTCAAGCTGGTGACGCGCGGCCTCTGCGAGGAGTTCCTGAAGCGCCTGGAGAAGATGGGCGACGGGGCGATCGTCTGCCGCGATACCAACGTGTACCAGCCCACGGTCGATCCAGAAGCCGCTAAGGTGCTGATGGACGAGATGATCCAAGAGGCGAAGGTGGACATGTTCTTCCACTCGTGGGGCGTGGACGTGATCCAGAGCGGCAGCGCGGTGCAGGGCGTGGTTTTCGAAAGCAAAGAAGGGCGCAAAGCGATCCTGGCGAAGATCGTGGTGGACGCCACGGGCGACGGCGACGTGTACCATCAGGCGGGCGCGGCCTATCAGCAGATCTCGCACGCCATCGGCTCGGTCTACCGGCTCGGCAATTTCGACCGCATCGACCGTGAGAAGCTGCCCAAGGACGCCAAGCTGAGCCTGGGCGCGCTGGAGCCGGTCAAGTCGGCCCGCTGGTGCAACGATCTCGGCTCCAAGGGGAACGGTCTGGATGTGCGAGACCTGTCGCGCATCGAAATGAGCCAGCGCGGCAAAGCGTGGCATAGCGTGCAGAAGCTCCGCAAGACGCCGGGATGCGAAGAGGTGTTCCTGATGCAGACCGCCTCCCAGCTCGGCGTGCGCGCGACGCGCCTGCTGGACGGCGTGGCGCGGATCGACAAGAAAGGCGCCGTCTCCGGGGTGGCGTTCAAGGACGCCGTGGCGTTCTCGGGGGACGACTCGTTCAGGCATCCGGCTTTCGCGATCCCATACGGGGCGCTGCTTCCGAAGACCGTGGACAACGTGGTGGCTGCCGGGCGCTGCATCTCCTGCGCGCCCGATCTGATCGACCGCGCGCGGCTGATCCCGGTGTGCATGGTGACGGGGCACGCGG
This sequence comes from uncultured Lentisphaeraceae bacterium, assembly GCA_964434815.1. Classification (GTDB taxonomy): domain Bacteria; phylum Verrucomicrobiota; class Kiritimatiellia; order RFP12; family UBA1067; genus CAYSXF01. Next base: position 589 of record CAYSXF010000202.1, on the reverse strand, counting down.
CCGGCGTGGCGGCTGCCTTGGCGGCGAAGGCGGGGGTGCGCCCGCGCGACGTTCCGGCCGCGGATATCCAGAAGGTGCTTCGCGACCAAGGCGCGTATTTGGGATAAAACGCATTGCCTGACGTGAAGGATTGCCCAACCGGCCCCGAATGGGATATACTTAAAAACCGTTGCGCCGGAGGGGCCGGTGCGGTATCAGTGCGGAGTGAGTGTTTTTTATGCCGAATACGATTTTGGTGGGTGCGCAGTGGGGTGACGAGGGCAAAGGTAAAGTCATCGATGTCCTGACCTCGCAGGCGGACGTGATTGTCCGGTATCAGGGCGGCAGCAATGCGGGTCACACGGTCATCACGGGTGGCAAGAAATACGTGTTGCACCTGATTCCTTCGGGCATTCTGCACCCCGGCAAACAGTGTGTGATCGGAAACGGCGTCGTCATGGATCCGCTTGATCTGATCAAAGAGATCGAGCACCTGCGCGAGCAAGGCATCGAGTCCGCCGGGCGGCTCTTTATCAGCAGCCGCACCCATATGGTGATGCAGTGGCACCGCGCGCTGGACGCGGCGGATGAGGCGCGCCGCTCCCAGGAC
>CAYSXF010000201.1:4006-7069 GCA_964434815.1 uncultured Lentisphaeraceae bacterium | reverse complement strand
CGGTTGGTGCTGTCGGGCAAATCCAGCCGGCCGCCGGATTGATTGTTGGCCGCCATCGGGAAGTTCTCAGAATATGCCCCTCCCAGATTGGCGATGACGTTGGTGGACGCTGCCGGTGTCGCGCTGAAAATGGTCACCGCCGTCGCCCCCCCCCCCGCGCTGCCGTAATTGGTGAGCGTCGCGGAGGCGCCGTTATCGAACGGCAGGTAGTAAACCAGCCCCGCGTCACACGGAGCCGCCAGCCACGAGAAAACGGCCACCGCAATAACTTCGAACATCCGCACTTGATTCGGCTTCATAACTGTTTCTCCACTTTCTACAGCCAACATTCCACCGCATGAGCCGGAACGGGTTGTATATCGCCTTAGCGCAATCACGAAACGTTCTGTAAGTACATCGAACTTAGTATACGGGAGGTTGGTGAAAACAGTCAATCGCGGGACAAGCAGAACCAATAATCGGTTGGTGTGTGCGAGTTGAAGCGCGTGTCTCGTGCGGAGTTTGGGAGGGGGGACACTCCTGTCCCCGTTGAAAGCGCATGCGATTCAAGCGCGCGGCCACCTTTAAACAACTGGCGGCGAACCGCCTCGTCGCGGGCAAGAGTGCCCGCGCTCCCAGCCTTGCGCCATCTTTTCATCCGAAACGCGAACTCCTCGCACAACCCCAACCGATTCGGCCCCATGTGAAGACTGACGGATGCCGGTCGAACAGCCAGTGAAGAGCCGATCCATTACGAGGATCTCTTCTTCTGGTTCTTAGCGCTTCAAAAAGGAGGCAACAAAGTCCGCAGGCGTCATGACGCGTATCAGCTTGCGAAGCTTCTCGGGATAGTGCTTGAGGTTGCCTGTAACCACGCACTCGGCCGGACCGGCCAGGCAGACTTCGACGAAGGCCATGTCGTCTGGATCAGGGCCGGACACAGGGCTCGCCACGCCTTGAACGGGAACCGACTCGCGGCAGATGAAGTCCAAAACTTCCGCAACGCGGGTCCGGTTGAAATGAAACTCCGGTCGGTGCAGAACGTCGGTGTATTCCGCCAGAATGCGGGCATCCGTGCAGAGGACGATGTCGCCCGCGAGCGCCCACGCCAACACCCGTGCGGGCGCCGAGGCGGGCGAGAGCAGCGCGGACACCAGCACGTTCGTATCAAGCACGATGTACATGCGTCCGCCTTTTCGTTCGAGCCAGGGCGATCGCCTCATCGATTTCCTCAGCGGACATACGGTCAGTTCCATTCTTCAACGAGGCTGACTGAAGCTCCGTCACCGCACGCACGGCACGCGCCCTGCGGATGTCCTTCAGGCTCTGCTCGAAATCGCCTCCCTCGATGGACGTAAGAATGGCGATTGGACGACCGTTGCTGGTGACAATCATCTCCCTCTCGGCTGGCAGTTCGCGCCAGAGCGCCGCTCCGCTGCCCCTCATTTCCCTTACGGTCATGAATTTCATCTGTAGCTCCTTCTTATGCCACAATTGTAGCTACAGTTGTGTCCAATCACAAGTGGGAAAGTAATCGGTTGGTGACAGGGGGTATGCGAGAATTGAGCGTTTCTGCTGAAAGCGTGGCGCAAGGCTGGGAGTGCGGGCGCCCCCGCCCGCGACAACGTGGGTGACGCGACAGTCCGCAAGCGGTTGTTCCACGCTTAGCTGCGTGCCAGCCTTGCGCAGACTTTCGCCAGGCGGGCGAGGGCGCCCGCCCTCCCAGGCGCTCCGCACACGAAACGCACTCACCTCGCACCCCCTGGTCACTAACCGATTACAGTGGGAAAATCTTAGCGTGCTACCACGCACCGTAGGTCTGGTTCGCCTGTTCCAAATCCCACAGGGCGGAATCGCTGTTTGTGATCATGTAGAGCTTCGGGCTTGCGGGATAGCCGGAAATCTGGCCGGTCTGTATCCACCACTGATTCGTCATGCCGGTGTTGCGGGTGTCGAAAGTCCACAGCAGGCTGAGCTGCACCTGGGCGTCGATCAGAGCCTGCATCACGCTGTTGAACGTCGTCTTCTCATCGGCCGTCGTTCCGTCGCCGATGGCTCCCCATTCGCCCACAACCAGCGGACGGTTCAGGGCCGCGCTGTTGGTGACGAAATAGGTGAGCAGCTCTTTGTACTGCCCCGTCAGCCACTGGTTGGTCACCGGGCCGTCGGTGAAGTAGACGACCGCGGCCGCCCCCGGCGTTTCCGGATAGTGATGGATGGTGACCGTGTCCATCGGCGCGGGGTTGTCCATGGGGATGACTTTAGCGAGGTCCGTCCGGCTGTTGACCGCCCAGGTGTGGGCTTTCCAGTTGCTGTATGCGGCCTGCCGCGGGGTGGAATCGCCGGACATGATCAGACGCCAAGCGTCGATCGTGCGGACGGTCGCGGCAAAGAGGTTCTTGGCCACGAGAATATCCTCGCGGGTGATGTCCTCCTTGCCGGTCCAGGCCGGTACGCTGGAACTTTCCGCCGGTAGGTTCTGGCCGAGCGACGGCGCCCGCGTCGGACGCTGCGTCGCAATGTTGGGAAGATCGACGGCCAGGTTGTATTCGTTGCCGAACTCCCAGGCCCAGACGGCGGGAGAGCGGGCGTAGCGGCTGACCACTTCCCGCGTGTAATAGGCGATCAGTGCATTGGAGCCGCTGTCGCTTCGGCCGAGCGCTTTGCGGTACTCGGCATATGTCGGGTGGCCCAGATAATCGTTGTTGAGCGGATTGGAGGGAACGAAATCGGTTCCGGCCTTTAGATATCCGGCGCTGACCGCATCGTCCACGAGCTCCCCGACTGTCGTCGCGGTCCAGAAGAGGTCGAGGATCAGCCCCATGTGATGCCGTTCGGCCTGCTGCACGAGAAAGTCCAAGCGGCGGTAATACTCCGTTTTGTTAGTGAAGTAGAGGTTCCAGTCCTTGGGCCAGAACCCGGCCGCAAGCACACGCACAACCGGAACATGATGCGTGTTCAGATAGTCGAACCCCTGAATGAAACTGGTGTCATTGCTGTTCGACAGATACCGCAGAAACGCGTCGTAATAGTTCACGCCGAACGCACGCAGCGCAACGGCGTTCCCCGCGGCATTGTAGCGAA
>CAYSXF010000201.1:0-3996 GCA_964434815.1 uncultured Lentisphaeraceae bacterium | reverse complement strand
CGCGCCCCTGCCCAGAACGAAGAGCGAAGCCAGCCCGTTCGTGAAGCGCACATCCGGACTTTGCAGCAGCTCGTAATTGACGCCGCCTTGCCCGTCCCACGTGATGTGGGCCTGATTCGTTCCCGTGAGGGTTAGGCCGATGGGAAAATTCTGTCCTGCCAACGAAGGTCCGGCAACGGCGAATGCCAGCAGCATCACAGCCAACCATGATAATTGACGTCGCGTTCTCATATTTCACTTCACATTTTCTGGCGATACGAAGAAGACCGACTTGACCGGCCCCAGATCCACCCGGACGCGGGTGACGGCTGCAGTTCCTTCTAGGTCATGCGAGCACGACACTGGCGACACTGCGCCGGTATGCGGGTCCCACAACTCGAGGTCGTGCCGGCCGCGCAAAGTCACGTCGGCGGTCACCCGCAAGGCGCTGGAGTTGGCGAAGAAATAGACGTCCGCGCCGGCCTTCACCTTGTGGATGGTAGCGAACTGCCGGTTGCCGCACTCATACCAATTGGAATTGCGGGCCGACTGGTTGACGTAGGGATCGCTGCCGTCGCGGGACACGCGGGGGATCTCAGGCGCATGGTCTACGCGGACGTCCCAAACGAGGGCTAATCCGTCGAGGGCTTGTTTCAGGGTACGCTCATCGGGCTTAGCCACGAAGACGCCGCGCCCGGAGGGGCCGAACATCGCCTGCGTGAGCCGCCGCACCTCTTCGTCACGGCCGAATTCCGCCGATTGCTCCGGCAGGCAGGAAGTGGCCACGACGCGGCCGCCGTTGTCGTAGAATTGCTTCACTTTCTTCAGATTGCTGAGGTAGATAGTCCGGCAGGCGGGGAGGATCAAGACCTTGAAGCGCTCCCGGTTTTCCTTGTTGTCGAGCGACAGCTCCGCGCCGTCCGCGTGGCAGCGTTCGTCGAGCACCTCAGGGTGAAGCAGCGTGAAGTCACGCCGAATTTCGCCTGTGAGCAAGCGCATGATCTCGAAGTAGTCGGTGCCGGCGATCGGCGTGTATCCCCAGTTCGTCTTCTGTTCGCCCACGCGGTAGCGGGCCTCAAGGTCGGCAATCGGATAAAGGACGCCGATGTCCGCCACATGCCGCCCGCCGCGCAGCAGCGTCTCGCAGCGCGCCGCCCAGCGGTTGAAGCGCGGCAGCTCGGGGCCGATTTCCGGATTGCGCCAGGAGATCTCGGGCACGATCGCCATCTTGGCCGCATCCCACCACGTGCCGTGCGGCAGCAGGGCGTTCACTCCGCGGGCATAGCACTCCATGCCTGCGCGGTAGAGCATGTTCGAGTCGTTGGGCAACTTCTGATGAAAGTTGCCGTAGATTTCGCAAACCATGACGGGGCGGTCATAATTGTAGGCGGCGGAGGCAGGCACGGAGAAGCCCTCCACGCCGTGATGATAAAAATGAATGTAGTCGGTCAGAGGATAGCCTTGGTGCTTGTAGAACAGCATCGCGTCGCCTGATGACTGGAGCGGGTTAGCGTTGTAGGCGCCGGCTGGGTGGCCGGAGGATTTCATCCCGCGCTGAGCGCACCACGCTTCGGTTTCGCCCGGATAGCCGGCTGCGAACATCTCGTTGCGCACGCTGTAGAGCGCCACGCGCGCCGCGGCTGTGTCCGGCCCGATGTCGTCCCAGAGCGCCGGGTAGTATGGATCCGCCGGGCGGCCGAAGCGCTTTTCGAACTGGCCTCGGAACGACGGTGTCCAAAGCAGGCTGTCGGGCGCGTTCATGGCCGTCAGGTCATCGAAAAAGGTCATCTGGATCGTAGACCCGAAATGCTGCGGGAATCGGCGGTAGAACTGGTCGTAGGTCAGAGAGAGGAAGTTTTTCACAGCCGCAGGGTCGAGGTAGTCCACCAGTCGCGTCCCCGGAACCGTCGCGCACACGAAGGCTTGGACTTCCCAGCGTCCAGGCGGCGCTTTCCAGCGTACCGTCTTGACACCGTCTTCGGCCAACGTGTGCTCCGCGACGCGCTTCCCGTCGATCCATGTCGTGACGGTTTTTCCGCTCACCGCGAGCCGCACGTCGTACGCCTTGCCTAGTTCGAAAGGAAAGGCCGCAGTCGGCAGAAGCGTGTACCGTCCGCCCCGTCTGCGGTGCGGGCGAAGCGCCTTGGCTCCAGCATTGCATTGCCAGAAATAGAGATCGGCCGACCCGCGCACGCCGAAGGCCAGACCGGCCGCACCCTTCAGAATGGTGAGCCGCGTTTCCAGCGTGAACCGGTCCGGCAACGCCAGGTCGGCCCGCCACATGGGGAGGCAGTCCGTTGCGCGCAGCCCGCCAGCCTCAAGCCGCGCGCCGCCCACCTCGCTCCAGCCTTGTGCGAGCGCGCTGCTTCCGGCAAAACGCTCCTCATGCAGAACCTTGCCGTCGCCGCCCACGACCCGAAGATACTCGAAGAGCGCGGCCTCCTCCGGCGGCTGGCGGAAACCCACGCCCGTGTCCGTCCAGAGCGATGGGCCGACAGCCAAAGACGCTTGATCCGTGACCACCCGGCTCGTGCCGTCGTCGAGATTCTTGGCGACAACGCTCATGAGGAGCCCTTCCGGCATCGGGATGTTCGCCTCGCCCGGCCCTGTCACGGTGGCGCGGCCGCGCGCCAGATATTTCAGCAGGCACTCCGGATAGCGCTCGCGCATCTGGTTGCCGGCCGAACCGGAAGGGAAATCGCAGTCGTCATAGAACACCACGGTCATCCCGAGTTCCTTGGCCGTGTCGAGGATGCACCCGTAGATGTCGAAGTAGTCGTCCGAGAGATAGGCCGGCTGCGTCGGCGGCTTCATCGCGTGAAGCGTCAGCGGTGCCACGCCGCCGAATCCGCACTGGTCGCGCATCGCACGCATCTGCGTTCGGACGCCCTCTTTTGTGAGCGTGCCGTTCAGCCAGTAGAGCGGCACCGTGCCGGAGCCCGGGGGCGGCGACACAAAGCGCTCGCGCAAACCCGCCAGCCCGCCTGCGTCTTTTCCGTCGGATGCGTCAGCAACACCGCAAAGCAGCGCCGCAAAGACTGCGACAAGCGTTGCAACGAACAGGCATCGCACCGCAGAAACATATGGCCACTGTTTGTTGTCATGGTTAAAGGACTGGCTCATATGATCGCTTCCTCTCTCAGCGCGCGTTGATGGGGCTTATAAGACTTGTCGTGTTACCGGCTTCTCTCGATGCGGTATCGTCCGGGCAGCGCGTCGAAACTAGGTTTGCCGCCGTCAGCAAGGATAGGTGATGTCTGCCCTTTCTCGACGCGCAAAACGCGCACATGGTCTTGCCACTCCGGATGGTGCAAGGCGAACCGGTGCGGGGTCGTCGAGTCGAGCCGGCAGACCTTTTCGGGGTATCCCTTTTGCCGACTGTTCCATGGCGGCAGAATAAACGAAGAGTCGGGGTTGATCTCGATCTCGACATCGTCTTTGCCGACCTCAACAGTGTAGATGCCGGTTCCGTCGTAGGTCACATACGGCGAGCTGCCACAGGAGGCGATGTGCCGCATGTCGGGCTTGGGAAGAAAAGGTGCCAGCGAAGTCGCCCTCGACTGCATGTAGGTGTCGGCCGTCCGCCAGATGCTGACGTTGTTCGTGAAAGAGACCGCGCACGATCCGAAAACGAGGTATTCTTCGCCCTTCGGGTCAAAACGCATGTAGCGAGGTGTTGCGGCCATCACCTCGCCCGCGATGGTGAAGCTCATCGCCTTCTGCGGCGTGCAATAGAGGTTGAGATGATGCGATCCAGCCATATGCTCAGCCGCTGGTGTCAGCGAATAGGTCCACATGGTTGCGACCTGCGCGCCGAGGGAGCGGAACAGCCGAGCCATCGCAGGGTAGAGGTAAGAGGACTGGTTGAAGAAAGTCTCGTATTCGTAGACGAGCTTCGCTTTCTTCTCGAACCGCTTGCCTAGCGCCCAGCCGAGGCGCTCATACTCCTGACAGCTCTGCTCCACATACGGCAGGTAGTTCTTGCCGCTCAGGCTGTCTCTTATACACATCTCCGAG
>CAYSXF010000200.1:0-7077 GCA_964434815.1 uncultured Lentisphaeraceae bacterium | reverse complement strand
AGCGTTTGGAGCCCTCGTCGTTGAACGCCCAGCTTGCAAGCGTCTTCGGCTCAGCAGCGCCCCCATGCAGCGCAGCCCCCAGAAAAAACATCACCCCCATCATGCGCAGCGTCATATGACCACTCTCCTGCTAGAAAACCCATCGACTCGCAGCACGTCGAAAAACACGCTTATGCGAAGCGCCGCAGCATCTCTTGCGCTCTCACTCGCCAGAGTCGTCGAATGATGCGGAGTAGTTCGGCAGCTCTGCATCTTTCAGAAACGGCTGAACCGCGTCTTTGGCTGAGAGCACCGGCTCAGCGACCGGCCACTCGATCCCCAGCGCCGGATCGTTCCAGCGCACGCCGCGATCATCCTGCGGGGCATAGTACTCCGAACATTTATACTGTATCTCAGCCATCTCTGAAAGCACGCAGAAGCCGTGCGCGAAGCCCTTGGGGATAAAGAGTTGGTGGTGGTTCTGCTCCGTAAGCACAGCGGCAGACCATTTGCCGAAGGTCGGTGAGCCGCGGCGGACGTCCACAGCCACGTCGAAAATCTCACCCCTGATACACGACACGAGCTTGGCCTGTGGCTTATGCAACTGGAAATGCAGGCCGCGCAGAACGCCTCTTCCGGAGCACGAGCGGTTGTCCTGCACGAACACCGACCGGATGCCGCCCTCCATATAGCGCGCAGCATGGTAGTACTCCAAGAAAAACCCGCGCGCATCCCGGAACACATCGGGCACGCACAATATCACCCCATCCAACGCTGTCTTCTCAAATCGTACAGGCATGGAAACATCCCTAGTGTTAGGCTCGTTTATGAGATTCGCGGTAGCGCTGGATCAGCGCGTTGGTCGAGGCGTCATGACGCAGCACGGGCCTCTCGGCGGCGGCGAGTTCAGCCAGCACCTTAGCGGCCAGCACTTTCCCCAGCTCGACGCCCCACTGGTCGAACGAGAAGATGTTCCAGATGATCCCCTGCGTAAACACCTTGTGCTCGTACAAGGCAATCAGCGCGCCAAAGGTCTCGGGCGTCAGTTGGTCGGCCAGCAGCGTGTTTGTCGGATGGTTGCCCTCGAAGGTCTTATGCGGCACCAGCTTCTCGGGCGTGCCCTCGGCGCGGCACTGCTCGGCTGTCTTGCCGAAAGCCAGCGCTTCGGTCTGGGCAAAAAAGTTCGCCATCAGCTTGTCGTGGTGATCCCCCATCGGGTTATGCGTGGCGCAGAAACCGATGAAATCGCAGGGGATCATGCGCGTGCCCTGATGGATGAGCTGGTAGAACGCGTGCTGGCCGTTGGTGCCCGGCTCGCCCCAGACGATCGGTCCCGTTGCGTATGTCACGCGCTTGCCTTGGCGGTCGACCGATTTCCCGTTGCTCTCCATGTCGAGCTGCTGCAGATAGGCCGCGAGCCGCGCGAGGTACTGGTCGTAGGGCAGCACCGCATAGCTTTCCGCGCCGTAGCCGTTCGCGTAAAGGATGCCCAGCAGCGCCATGATCACGGGCAGGTTGCGGTTGAACGGCGCCGTGGCGAAGTGTCGGTCCATCTTGAAATAGCCTTTGAGCATCTTCTGGAAATTGCGCGGCCCGATCGAGAGCATCAGCGGCAACCCGATCGCGGACGGCAGCGAGTAGCGACCGCCCACCCAGTCCCAGAAGCCGAACATGTTGGCCGTATCGATGCCGAACGCCGCGACCTTCTCCGCGTTGGTCGAGACCGCCACAAAGTGCTTGGCGACCGCTTTCGGATCCCCCAGTTTTTCGATCAGCCACGCGCGGGCGCTCATCGCGTTGGTCATGGTTTCCTGCGTGGTGAAGGTCTTCGACGCCACAATGAAGAGCGTCTGCTCGGCCTTGACCTCTTTCAGAGCCTCGGCCAGATGCGTCGCATCCACATTCGAGACGAAGTGCATGGAGATCGAACGCTTGGAGTATGGCTTCAGAGCCTGGAACGCCATGGCGGGGCCGAGGTCCGAGCCGCCGATGCCGATGTTGACGATATACTTGATGCGCTTGCCCGTATGACCCAGCCACTTGCCGGTCCGCACGCGGTCAGAGAAAGCCGTCATCGCGTCCAGAACGGCTTTCACGTCCGGCATCACGTCCTTGCCTTTGACAAGCACCGGACGCTCAGGGCGGTTGCGCAACGCCGTGTGCAGCACCGCGCGGTTCTCCGTCTCGTTGATCGCCTCACCGGAGAACATCGCGTCGATCCACTTCTTCAGGTCACTGGCCTCCGCCAGCTCCACCAGTTTCCGCATGAGCGCCGGAGTGATCCGGTTTTTGGAGTAGTCCAGCGTCCATCCGGCTGCCTCCACCGTGAACCGGCCCGCGCGCCCGGGATCCTTGGCGAACAGTTCACGCAAATGCAACTTCTGAGTCGCATCGATTTCGTCCTCAACCGTCTTCCATGCTTCAACATTCATCGCGTACTCCACTCCTCGTGTCAAGACCAACCAAAATCGTTCATAAAAAGCGGTTTTAGTATACCGTTTGCACCCCGTCTAGAGAAGCAGAAACCCTCATTTCCGCCCCTAACAAAAAACATCATCCCAGCAAAACAAATGCGCAGACCCGAACCGAACGGACTGCGCACTGCATCGTTTCAAACCCGTCGCCGCAACGTCCTCTCACCGCGACGCCACAAAGGCGTACGCGTTGCGGAACAGGCGCATCCACGGTCCGGCCGCGCCGGTGAACAGTTCGGCCGGCCTGTAGGAGAGTTGCATCGACCGGAAGCCGCGTTCGGGATGCGGCATCAGGATCGTCGCACGCCCGTCCGTCGTCGTGAAGCCTGTCAGCCCGCCCTTGGAGCCGTTGGGGTTCCACGGATATCGCTCCGTCGCCCGCCCTCTGCCGTCCACGAAACGCAGCGCGGCAACCGCCTTGGCCTCGTCCTCAGGCCGCTCGAACACCGCCAAACCTTCGCCGTGTGCCACCGCGATCGGCAGCAGCGAACCGGCCATGTCCTTGAGCAGGACCGACGGCGAGTCGAGCACCTCCAGCGTTGCGAAACGCGCCTCGAACTGTTCGGAAACATTGCGCCGGAACTGCGGCCAGTGCGCCGCGCCCGGAATGATGCCCTTGAGCTGCGAGACCATCTGGCAGCCGTTGCACACGCCTAGCGTCACTGTGTCCGGTCGTTCGAAGAACCGTTTGAACATATCGGCCAGCCGCGCATTGTAAAGGACGCTGCGCGCCCAGCCTGAGCCCGCGCCCAATACATCGCCGTAGGAGAAGCCTCCGCAGGCCACCAGCCCGTTGAAGTCAGCAAGGTCGGTGCGCCCGCCGAGCAGATCTGTCATGTGGACGTCGACCGACTCGAAGCCGGCCAGCGAGAAAGCCGCAGCCATCTCCACCTGCCCGTTCACACCCTGCTCGCGCAGAATCGCGATCTTGGGTTTCTGGCGCACCTCCACGTCCGCAACCGGCTCGCCGTCCGGATCGTAGGTCACGGCGAAGGTCATGCCCGGATCGCCCTCGTCCAGCCCGTTATCGTACTCCTGCCACGCGCAGTCGGGATTGTCGCGCAGAGCCTGCATGCGGCAGGTGAGCGCGGACCACGTGCGCCGCAGCCAGGTCAGCGTCGTGTCGACCGCCTGCTTGCCGCCGACCGCGATCTGGAACAAGCGGTCGTCTGTCGGGCGCCCGATGCGGCAGCACACATCCGCGCCCGCCAGCCCGTGCTGGGCAAGCACGCGCATGACCGCGTCCATCCGTCCGTCCGCCACTTGAAGCACGGCGCCCAGCTCCTCGCTGAACAACGCCGCAAGCGCGTCGCTGCCGGGCAGCGTAACCTCGACGCCGCGCCCGCCCGTCATCGCCATCTCGGCAAGCGTGACCACCGCGCCTCCGTCCGACCGGTCGTGGTAGGCCAGCAGCAGCCCTTGCGCGACCAATTCCTGCATGGCTTCGAAAAACGCTTTCAGCACGGCCGGATCGTCCGCATCCGCAGGCGTGTCGCCGACCTGATTGTAGACCTGCGCCAGCGCGCTGGCCCCGAGCCTGTTGCGGCCTTTCCCGAGATCGATCAGCACCAGCTCGCTCGGTCCAGGTTTCAGATCGGGCGTCAGCGTGGCCCGCACATCTTGGACAGGCGCGAAGGCGCTGACGATAAGGCTGAGCGGCGCCACCTGCCGGTGCGAAACGCCGCCGGCGTCCTGCCACACCGTCCGCATGGAGAGCGAGTCTTTGCCGACAGGAATCGAAACGCCGACCGCGGGACAGAAGTCGATACCGACTGCGCGCACCGTGTCGAACAGCTTGGCGTCCTCGCCCGGCTCGCCGCACGCGCACATCCAGTTCGCAGAAAGCTTGATGTTCCCGATGGTGCCAATCCGCGTTCCGGCGATGTTCGTGAGCGCCTCGGCCACCGCCATGCGGCCTGCGGCAGGCGCGTCGATCAGCGCGATCGGCGTGCGCTCGCCGGTGGACATCGCCTCGCCCGTGACGGACAGATAGCCGGTCGCAGTCACGGCACAGTCGGCGACCGGCAACTGGTAGCGCCCCACCATCTGGTCGCGATGCACCAAGCCCGTCACCGTCCGGTCGGTGATGGTGATCAGAAACGTCTTATCCGCCACGGCCGGCAACTGCAGCACGCGTTCGAGCGCATCGCCGGGCGTGATATTCTTGAGCTTCAGGGGCGCAGTTTTCAGCGTGTCGTGCGAGACGTCTCGCGTCATGCGCGGCGGCTTGCCCAAGAGCACGTTGATATCCATGTCGATCGGGAAGTCCCCAAAGTGCGCGTCGTGCAGCATCAGGCGGCGGTCGTCGCGCGCCTCGCCGATGAAAGCCACGGGACACCGCTCGCGCGTGCAGATGGCCTCGAACCGCTCCCGGTCTTCCGGCTTAATCGCCAGCACATAGCGCTCCTGCGCCTCGCAGCACCAGACCTCCATCGGGCTCATCGAGCGCTCTTCGTTGTGCACCGCACGCAGCTCGAACGTTGCGCCCGTCTTCTCCACCAGCTCGGGGCAGCCGTTCGAGAGGCCGCCCGCGCCGATGTCGTGGATGCTCAGGATCGGGTTCTTTGCGCCGAGCGCCACGCAGGCGTCGATCACCTCTTGGCAGCGGCGCTCCACTTCGGCGTTGCCGCGCTGCACCGAATCGAAGTCCAGAGCCTCGTCGTTGCTGCCCGTGACCATCGAGGAGGCCGCGCCGCCGCCGAGGCCGATGCGCATGGCCGGCCCGCCGAGCTGCACGATCAGCGCCCCTGGCGGCACTTCTTTCTTGAGAACCTGTCCGCGCCGGATGTTGCCCATGCCGCCCGCCAGCATGATCGGCTTGTGGTAGCCGCGGTAGCGGCCCGCCGCCTGCTCCTCATAGGTCCGGAAAAAGCCGCACAGTTGCGGGCGACCGAACTCGTTGCCGAAAGCCGCCCCGCCGATCGGGCCTTCCAGCATGATCGCGAGCGGCGTGGCGAGGCGCTTCGGAAATTCGGCGTACTGCTTCTCCCACGGCATCTCAAAGCCCGGCACGCGCAGGTTCGAAACCATGAAGCCCGCGAGGCCGGCTTTGGTCTTGGAGCCCGTGCCCGTGGCAGCCTCGTCGCGGATCTCTCCGCCGACGCCCGTGGCGGCCCCAGGGAAAGGCGAAATCGCCGTCGGGTGGTTGTGCGTCTCGACCTTCATCAGCATGTCGATCTGATCCTCTTCGAACCGGTAGGCATGCGTATCCGAGTCGACGACCAAGGCAGAGGTCTTAACGCCCTCGACCACGCCGGAGTTGTCCGAATAAGCGACCAGCGTGCCTTCGGGATGACACGCGTGCGTGTGCTTGATCATCTGGAAAAGCGTGTGCCCCTTCTTGTCGCCGTCGATGACCCATTCGGCGTTGAAGATCTTGTGGCGGCAGTGCTCGGAGTTCACCTGCCCGAACATGACCAGCTCCGTGTCGGTGGGGTTGCGACCCGCCTTGGTGTAGCTCTCGCAGAGATAGCGGATCTCCTCGTCGCTGAGCGCGAGGCCCATGGCGCGGTTCGCCTCCTCCAGAGCCGCGAGCCCGCGCCCGAGCACGTCGAACGCCTTGCCCGGCGCAGGCGGACGGTGCTCGAACAGGTCGTCTAAATTCGCATAGACCCCCTCGGTCATGCGGTCGTGCAGGACGGCGAACGCCGGACGCAGGGCTTCGATCCCAAGCTCTTTGTCCGCGAACGAGACATCGAAGTGAATGCCGCGCTCCACGCGCTTGACTGCCGCCAAGCCGCAGTTCTGGAAAATATCCGTGGCTTTCGACGACCAGGGCGAGATCGTGCCCTTGCGCGGGGTCACGAAAAATCCGCTGCTCACCTCGGCGTCACCGCTGGCGCCTAGCAGCGAGCAGGCCCGCGCCAACGTCTCCCCGTCGAGCGCAGCCGCCGTCTCCAGCAGGTAGACGTACCGCGCCTCGATGCGCACACTCCCGCCGGCCTTGACCGCCCGCCCGATGTTTTCTGCCAGCGCATCGATACGGAACGGAGAATAAGCAGCGCCCCCTTGCAACATCAACGGTTTCATGGAAGAGACCCTTCATCGGAATAACTCAAAATAGACTGCAACACCTGTTCACGCGTGGAGGCAGACAGCAACGCATTGCGCACGGACTGCTCCATCAGACGCCGACTGAGATTCGCCAAGAAGTGGATATGGTTGCACCCGACAGCCGAGGGCACCAGCAACAGCACGAAAATGCGCGTGGGCTGATTGTCCGGAGCGCCGAAATCGACGCCGCCCGGGTGAAGGCCGAGCATGCAGACGATCTCGGTTACGCAGTCTGTGCGCCCGTGCGGCAGCGCGATCCCGTCCGGCATCGCGGTGGAGGCGCTCATTTCGCGCTTCATGACCGCTTTGATCGCTTCGTCTTTGTGGACCGCCGGCAACAGGCCTTGCTCGACCGCTCTTTCGATCAGCGTGAGCACAACCTGGTGCCCGTCGGGCTCGGTCATGTTCAGACACACGAGACATCTCAGAATCACTTCATCAAAATTTGCCATACGTCTCCAAATCAATACAGCGCGCGAAGCGAGCCGTTGGACTCGATGTCGCGCTCCAACAGAGCGTCCAGCGCCTGTCTCTTATACACATCTGACGCTGCCGACGAATAGAGAGGTGT
>CAYSXF010000199.1:0-7095 GCA_964434815.1 uncultured Lentisphaeraceae bacterium | reverse complement strand
GCACAGGCGAGGGCTTTTTCTATGAACTGGCGCGCTATCTGGCCCAGTCGCTCTCCATGGACTTCGTCTGCATCGACCGGCTGGAGGACGGACTGCTCTCCGCCCAGACGCTTGCCGTGTTCCATAACGGGCGCTTCGAGGACAACATCTCCTACATGCTGAAGGACACCCCCTGCGGCGACGTGGTGGGACGGAAGATCTGCTGCTTCCCGAGAAATGTGCGGGGGCTGTTCGCCAAAGACGCGGTGCTGCAGGATTTGCAGGCGGAAAGCTACCTCGGCACCACGCTCTGGAGTTCGCAGGGCAAGCCCATCGGGCTGATCGCGGTCATCGGGCGGCAGCCGCTGGAGGACACCCGGTTTGCGGAATCGGTCATGCAGATGGTGGCCGTGCGCGCTTCAGGCGAATTGGAGCGCCAGCAAGCCGAACAAGCCATCATCCAGCTCAACAAGGAACTCGATCAGCGCGTGAAAGTGCGCACGGCGGAATTGGCCGCCACCAACCGCGAGCTTGAGGCGTTCTGCTATTCCGTATCCCACGACCTGCGCGCCCCGCTGCGCGGCATGGACGGTTTCAGCCAGGCCCTGCTGGAGGATTACGGCCAGAAGCTTGACGCGTCCGGGCAGGATTTCCTGCACCGGATACGCACAAACTGCCAGCGCATGGCCCGGCTGATCGACGACCTTCTGCAACTCTCCAGACTCACGCGCGCAACCATGCGTCACCAGCCGGTGGATCTCACGGCGCTGGCGCAATCGGTCGTCGCCGACCTGCGCCAGGCTGACCCGTCCCGCGCCGCCGTCGACGTCCGCATCGAGCCCGGCCTGGCTGCCACCGGCGACCCGGTCCTGCTGCGCACCGCGCTGGCCAATCTGCTGGAGAACGCCTGGAAGTTCACCGGCCAGCGGGCGGATGCCGTCATCGAAGTAGGGAAGACGTCATTAGTCAATAGTCAGTGGTCATTGGGTAACGAGAAAGAGTCATTGGTCAATGGTCATTCGTCATTGGGTAACGAGAAAGAGTCATTGGTCAATGGTCATTCGTCATTGGGAGCAAAGAAAGAGTCAGTGGTCAATGGTCAGTGGTCATTAGGGAAGAATCAAGGGACAGACTCCCAATCACCAATGACGAATGACCAAGAACCAGTGACTATCCACGTCTCCCCAATGACCAATGACCAAGAACCAATGCCTATCCACGTCCCCCCAATGACCAATGACCAAGAACCAATGCCTATCCACGTCTCCCCAATGACCAACGTCTCTCCTGTCTTTTTTGTGCGCGACAACGGCGTCGGCTTCGACATGCAATACGCCGACAAGCTGTTCACGCCGTTCCAGCGGCTGCACGCGATGACGGAGTTTCCGGGCAGCGGCATCGGTCTCGCGACGGTGCAGCGCGTGATCCACCGCCACGGAGGAAGCGTCTGGTTCGAATCCGCACCCGGACAGGGCGCGACGTTCTACTTCACGATCGGAGCAAACGTATGAGTTTAGATAAACGTTGGCCGGTGCGCTATGGGCTTGCCGTTTTGGCTGCGCTGGCCGCAGTGTGGCTGCGCTGGGCTCTGGAACCGCTGATCGGCACGAGCGCCGCCTTCATCACGGTCTTCCCCACGATGATGCTTATGGCCGTGACGCTCGGCGCCGGACCGGGACTGGTCAGCGCAGCGGTCGGCGGTGCGTTGGTCGAATGGTTCTTCGTCGGCCCTGTCGGAATTGAAATCGACCGCGCCTTCGTGGTGCGCGCGGCGATCCTGTTGTCCACGAGCGCCTACGTGGGCTGGATCAGCACACGTCTGCGCGCCGCGCGCGCAAAGGCAGATACCGAGACAGCAACCGCACGCGCGGCGGAAGCGGCTTTGCGCAGGCAGGTCGAACTGATCGATCCCGCCCGCGCGGAGATCATCGCCAGCGAGATGCAACGCCTCGTGCGCGACCGCGAGCGCGCGGCTGCGGCACCGGCCGCAACGACAGGCGACTGGCTGCGGCACATGCCAACGCTGGCGGGTGTGGCTGTCGCGGTAACCGGCTTGCTGGTGCTGCTGGGCTGGGCGTACGGCGTAGACGCGCTGAAAAGCGTCGTGCCGGGACTGGCCACGATGAAGGCCAATACGGCGGTTTGCTTCCTGCTGTCCGGCGTGGCGCTGATCCTGCGCGGACTGTTTGCACATAAAATTCCGGACCGCGAAGGCGTTCCTCTCCCTCCCACCGCCGTCGAAATCCCGCCTGCCACTGGAGCGGAACGGCTTCCCGTTCCGGCGCTGTTATCTCAGCTCTGCGCGTGGCTCATCTGCGCCGTTGCCGGCTTGACCCTGGCCGAATACGTCACAGGACTGAACTTCGGCATTGACCAGCTTTTGTTCTGCGACGCGCCAGACGCGAACACGGTCTATCTGGGGCGCATGGCTCCGGTTACGGCGCTCTGCTTCGCGCTGAGCGGCGTGTCCCTGCTGCTGTTGAAGACGCGGCGCTGGCTGTGGGCGCAGCAGGCTATGGCGCTAGCGATTGGCCTGTTTGGGCTGACGGGCTTGCTGGGATATGCCTACGCCTTGAAATCGCTATACCAGTTGGCCGGTCCTACGAGCGTCGCGCTGCACACGGCGACGGGGCTGGTGGTGCTGGCGACCGGCCTGCTCTTTGCCCAAACGGATGGTCTGGTCCGCGTTCTGATGGTCGCCGGTCCCGGCAGGCAACTGGCCCGGCGGTTCCTGCCTGTGGCGTTTCTGCTGCCGCTGCTGCTCGGCTGGTTGCAAGAACTCGGGGACCAGTCCGGAGTCCTCGCTCCGACCGTCAGCGCCGGCCTGTTCGTCCTCATGATGATGGTCTCCCTTCTGGCGGCGATCTGGTGGATCGCAAGTATTCTCAACCGCACCGATGCCGACCGACGCGAGACTGAGGCGCAACTGCGCCACCAGTCCGAACTGATGGACCACGCCGACGAGGGGCTGATCGTGCGCGAGCTGGGCGGCGTGATCCGGTTCTGGAACCAAGGTGCCGCCGCGCTGTACGGCTGGTCAGCGACAGAGGCGATTGGCCAGCGCACCTATGTGCTGCTGCGCACAGAGGGTGTGGCTGTGACAGAAAAGGATGCGCAACTGACGCGCACCGGCCACTGGGAAGGCGAACTCGTGCATACGACGCGCGACGGCCGGCGCGTGACTGTCGAGAGCCGCCAGACCGCCACGCACGCGGCCGACGGCCATCTGCTTGTTCTGGAAGCCGACCGCGACATCACCGACCGCAAACAGGCTGAAGAGGCGCTGCGCATGAACGAGGAGCGCTTGCGCTTCGCGCTGGAAACCATCCACACCGGCGCGTGGGATCTGGATTTGGTGGACCACACCTCCTACCGGTCCATTGAGCACGACCGCATCTTCGGGTATGCGGATTTGTTGCCGCAGTGGACGTATGAAATGTTCCTCGGACACGTGCTGCCAGAAGACTGGGAGGCTGTGGACGGCAAGTTCAAATTCGCAATGGAACACCAGAGCGATTGGAATTTCGAGTGCCGCATTCGCCGCGCGGACGGCCATGTCCGCTGGATTCTGGCGGCCGGACGCCACCGCGCGGACGCCTCCGGCTCACCGCGCCGCATGGCGGGCATCGTCCAGGACATCACCGACCGGAAGCAGGCTGAAGAGGCGTTGCGTAAGAGCAACGAAGAGCTGTCGCGCTTCAACGACATCGCGGTCGGGCGCGAGCTGCGCGTGATCGAGCTGAAACGGCAGGTCAACGATCTGTTCGCGCAGCTCGGCCATCCCCCGCCCTATCCGCTGGAGTTTGAAGAGGAGGCCGCGCCATGAACATCAAGCTCTCTATTGGATGGCGCTACAGTCTGGCGGTCGTGGCGGTGGCGGCAGCGTTCGGGTTACGGCTGGCGCTGACGGCGTGGGTCGGGCCTGGGCTGCCGACCTATGTTACGTTCTACCCGGCAGTGATGCTGGTAGCTCTGTTGGCCGGGTTGGGACCGGGGCTGCTAGCGACCGCCTTGACTGACTTGTCGGTGATGTATTGGATCCTGCCCCCTGCCGGACATCTGTTTGTGACCGCGCCTGTGGACCGTCTGGCGCTCGTGCTGTTCGCAGTCATGGGCGTGCTGATGAGCCTGGTCGCCGAATTTTACCGGCGCAACCGGGGCAAAGCCGCGGCGTATGACCAGGACGAGGCCTTGCGTGAATCGAATCGCGAAAAGGACTTCCTGGCCAACCTGCTCGACCATGCCTCGCAGCCTTTCGCGGTGGGCTATCCGGACGGACGGATGGGCCGGATCAACCACGCGTACGAGCAGCTCACAGGCTACACCGCCGCAGAGCTGCAAACCATCGGCTGGTCCGCCACCCTTACGCCGCCGGAGTGGCGCGAGCTAGAGAAACAGATGCTCGACCAACTCCACCGCGCCGGCCAGTCTGTGCGCTACGAAAAGGAATACATCCGCAAAGACGGCTCGCGGGTGCCCATCGAACTGCTGGCCCACCTCGCCTGCGACGCCGAGGGCCGGCCCGAATACTATTATACGTTCCTCACTGACATCAGCGAGCGCAAGCAGTCCGAGTCGGCGCTCCGCCAGCTCAACTCCGAGCTGGAACTGCGCGTGGCCGCGCAAACCGCCGAAATCCGTCAAGCCAACGAAACGCTGGAAGCGCGCATCGCTGCGCGAGCCGCCGAATTGGAAGCCGCCAACAAGAAACTAACCTCCGCCCGCGCCGCCGCGCTCAACCTGATGGAAGACGCCGTCGCAACCCAGCGCGAAGTCGAGCGGAATGCTGAGGCGGTATGCCGCAGCGAGGCTCTGTTGCGTTCGGTAACCGATAACACCGAGGATTTGATTTTCGTCAAGGACACCGGATCGCGAATGCTGTTCTTGAACCCTGCCGCCGCGCGCGCGTTCGGCCGGAAGACGGAGGAGATTCTCGGCCGGACCGACGTCGAGTGGCATGGCGACACCGCCGAGGCTACCGCGTTCATGGCCGCGGACCGGCGGGTGATGGAAACCCGCCACACCGAAAGCATCGAGGAGGCGTTCGAAGCGCCTGGCGGCATCCGCATTTTCCACACCACGAAGGCTCCGCGGGTGGACGCGGCCGGCCACGTCACCGGCATAGTCGGCATCGCCCGCGACATCACCGAGCGCAAGCGGATCGAGCGCGAGCGCGAGGTCACGGTGAAGCTGCTGCGGCTGATGACGATGAGCAAGGATCTCCGCCAGTTGGCGCAAGCGGTCGTGATTTTCTTCCAAGAGCAGTCGGGGTGCGAGGCCGTGGGCCTGCGCCTGCGCGAAGGCGAGGACTATCCGTACTTTGAGACCCGCGGCTTTCCTCCGGAGTTCGTCGAGCTGGAAAGCCACCTTTGCGCACGCGATTGCCGCGGAGAGATCGTGCGCGACAAAGCCGGCAACCCGCTGATCGAGTGCATGTGCGGCAACATCCTCTGCGGGCGGTTCAACCCGGCCCTGCCGTTCTTCTCGGAGCACGGCAGCTTCTGGACGAACAGCACGACAGCCCTGCTGGCCAGCACCACCGCGGCCGAACGCCAGGCTCGAACCCGCAACCGCTGCAACGGCGAGGGCTACGAGTCTGTAGCCCTGCTGCCGCTGTGCATCGGCACGGAGCGGATCGGCCTCGTGCAGATGAATGACCGGCAACCCGACAAATTCAGCGCCGAGAACATCGCCCTGTGGGAAAGGCTGGCCGACCAACTGGCCATCGGGCTGGCCAAGCTCCGCGCGGAGATCATCATGCGCGAGAGCGAAGAGCGCTACCGCTCGCTTTTCACCACGCTGATCGAAGGGTTCTGCATCATCGAGGTTCTGTTCGACGCGAATGAGCGCCCCATCGACTACCGGTTTCTGGAAGTCAACCCGGCGTTCGAGGCGCAAACCGGCTTGCGGAATGCGCAGGGCAAGCGGATGCGCGAGCTGGCGCCCGATCAAGAGTCCTTCTGGTTCGAGCGGTACGGCAACGTCGCCCTGACCGGCGAATCCGTGCGGTTTGAGAGCGAGGCGAAAGCGCTGAACCGCTGGTTTGACGTGAGCGCCTACCGGGTGGGCGGCCGGGACAGCCGCAAAGTCGCCATCCTGTTCAACGACATCAGCCACCGCAAGCACGCCGAGGAGGCGCTGCAGGTGAGCGAGGCGCGTGTGCGCCGCAAGCTGGAGAGCGTGCTCGCGCCCGAGGGCGACCTGGGCGTGCTCGACCTGTCCGACCTCGTGGACACGGCGGCCCTACAGAAGCTCATGGAAGATTTTTACCCGCTGTCCCACATGACCATGGCTATCCTCGACCTCAAGGGCAAGATACTGGTGGGCGTGG
Source organism: uncultured Lentisphaeraceae bacterium (assembly GCA_964434815.1). GTDB lineage: Bacteria > Verrucomicrobiota > Kiritimatiellia > RFP12 > UBA1067 > CAYSXF01. The sequence continues at coordinate 785 of CAYSXF010000199.1, read as the reverse complement.
GCTGGCAGGATATCTGCACCCGCTTCCACCGCGTCCATGCGGAGACCTGCCGCCATTGCCTAGAAAGCGATCTCGAACTGTCCGCAGGCCTGGCACAGGGCGAGTACCGCCTCTATAAATGCAAGAACAACCTCTGGGATATTGCCACCCCGATCATCGTTTCCGGCAACCATGTGGGAAACATCTTCAGCGGCCAGTTTTTCTTTGACGACGAGGTGGTCGACCGCGAGCAGTTCCGCGCCCAAGCCAAAACCTACGGCTTCAATGAGCAGGAGTATTTGGCCGCCTTGGACCACATCCCCCGCCTGAGCCGGGAAACCGTCAACCACGGCATGGCTTTCCTCCTCAAATTGGCCGACATGCTCTCCCAGCTCGGCTACAGCAACGTCAAGCTCGCCCGCCTGATGGCGGAGCGCGACCGTCTGAACGAACAGCTTGAAACGCGCGTCCGCGAACGGACAGCCGAACTGACAACGACCAACCGCGAGCTGGAGGCGTTCTGCTACTCGGTGTCGCACGACCTGCGCACCCCGCTGCGGACCGTCTACGGCTTCAGCCAGGCCGTGCTCGAAGATTGCGACGCGCGCCTCGACGACACGGGGCGGGACTACCTGAACCGCGTCCTGTCAGGCTGCCGGCACATGGATCAGTTGATCGACGACCTGCTCAACCTCTCGCGCGTGACCCGCGACCAGATGCGCCGCGAGCCGGTGGATCTGACGGCGCTCGCCCAAGCGGTTGTCCACCAGCTTCGCGAAAGCTCGCCCGAACGCGTTGCCGACGTC
>CAYSXF010000198.1:0-7122 GCA_964434815.1 uncultured Lentisphaeraceae bacterium | reverse complement strand
CTCCAGTCTGGCCCAAATTAAGGAGACCGAAAGCCCCGCGCAGGTGAGCCGCGAGAAAGGCATGCGCCGCGTGGTCGTCGAATGCAACATCCGGGGACGGGACATGGGCAGCTTCGTGGCGGAGACCCAGCGCGAACTGCAGGCGCTCACGAGGGCACTGCCGACCGGGTACTTCCTCGAGTACGGCGGACAGTTCGAGAACCAGCAGCGCGCCATGAAGCGGCTGGGGGTGGTCGTGCCCGTCTCGATCCTGCTGATCTTCCTAATGCTTTTTTCGGCCCTCGGCTCACTCAGGAACGCCTCGCTCGTGATCTTCAACCTACCGTTCGCCCTGGTGGGCGGCATCCTGATGATGTTCGCGTTCAAGATCAACCTCAGCGTCTCCACGGCCATCGGTTTCATCGTCTTGTTCGGCACCGCCGTTCAGAACGGCGTGGTTCTGATGACCTTCTTCAGCCAGCTCCGCGAGAAAGGCCTGTGTACCATGGACGCCATACGCAAAGGCTGCGAACTGCGGCTGCGGCCCCTCATGATGACGTCTCTGAGCGCAATTCTCGGCATCCTGCCGATGATCTACGCCACGGGCAGCGGGTCGGAGCTCCAGCGACCCCTCGCCGTCGTGATCCTCGGCGGAATGGCCTCCTCGCTCGCCGTGACGCTCCTTGTGCTGCCCGCGATCTACCACATCGCCGAATCGCGCCGCGACCGGGCCGAAGCTAAAGCCTGAACCGACACAACCGCAACCGAAAGGAATGAAGAATGAAACAGATCACCGCCTACATTCAGCCGTTCATGGCTGACAAAGTGACCGACGCCCTGCGGGACGCCGGTATCCACGGCATGACCATGTTCCCCTGCAGCGGCTTCGGACGCGTGGGTGCCGAGCCAGGGTTCCACTCCGAAGAGAAAGCGGACCTGCTTGGTTTTGCCAATAAGACCAAGCTGGAGATCGTCTGCGCCGACCTCGACAAGGACTCGATCCTAGCCGTCATCCGAAAGCATGCTCATACGGGGCGGCACGGCGGCGGCAAGATCTTCGTGTCCACCATCGACGAGGCTCAGGACATACGCACCGGCTCTATGACGAATGTGGTCTGACCTGTCCTTGCGCCCGTGCTCCTTTTTCTCCGATGCTGCCGGTCGGGGAAAAAGAGGCGGTGGGACAGGGCGCCCCAAAAACAGCGTCACCAAATTTGAATACGACTTCACAAGAGGCGCGGTTCGGAGTAAAATCCTTGGCTATTATGAAAAATAGTCTCGTTGCTTTTGGTCTGTCGTTGATCCTGGCCGTGTGCACCGCTACGGGGCAGAGCGTGTGGACTGGCAGCGCCGCTAATGCACGCTGGTCGAGTGCGGGCAACTGGCAGGGCGGCGCCGCGCCGGTTCCGGGGATGCTGACGAGCCTCACGTTCGGCGGCAGCGTGACCAACGCGCAGAACGATTTCATGCCGGGTTCGGCGTTCTCGAACCTCACCTTCGCGGCCGGGGCGTCGGCCTTCGGCCTCTCCGGCAACGCACTCGGCCTCAACGGCACTTTGGTCAACAGCTCCTCCGTGCAGCAGCGGATCGGCACGGACCTGACGTGGTGCGGCAAGAACCGCTCGCTCGACACCGGCGCGGGCGGCATCGTTCTCGACGGCTTTTTATCCAGCGGCGCCACCAACGCCTGCTTCACGAAGAACGGCGCGGGCACGCTGACGCTCAACGGCGGCGGCAACTGGACCATAACCGATGCAAACTACATCAGTTCCGTGAATGCGGGCACCGTGGTCATCGCTTCCGACACCGTCTTCGCCAGACTGGATCTTCAGAACAACGCGCGGTTAGTGGTCACCAACAACGCCGCACTCACAGGGTTCACAGCAGGTTACACGTTCTGGCAAGCCAGCACCGTCGACCTCTACAGCGGCAAGATCAATACCGGCAACATTCTTCTCTCCGCACAGGATTCGACAAAGACCTGCGCCGTAAACGTCCGAGGCGGCGTGTTTGTGGGAGGCGGCAACCTGCGCTGGTCGAACAACGGCAACACGCTCCTCACCCTCAGCGGCGATGGGGAGTTCCAATGGCTAGCTGGCACATGTCTGGCCGAAAACGGCGGTTGCTGGCTCACCATGAACGGCGGCCTTTTCCGCCGCGCCGCCAACGGCGACGGCGACTTCGACGTCGGATATACGCTCTCAGGGTCAGGCGTGAAGCCCGCCAACACCATCACCAACCGCATCGCTTTCAATGCCGGGTCCTTCCTTACCGGTTCCTTCATCTACACCACCACCAAAACCAACCTGCACACCACCCTGTTTTTCAACGGCGGCACGGTGCGCGCGGGCAAGACCACGACCGCCTTTTTCGGCACACAACCCAACCTGATCGACTCGCAGGTGGGGCCGACTGGCCTCGTGTTCGACACGCAGAGCTACGCGGTGGGATTCAACGACGCGCTTGAAGCCGGCAGCACGCCTGACGGCGGCGTCACCAAGCTCGGCACCGGCACGCTGACCCTCGCCACGAACTGCACCTACACCGGCGCAACGACTGTCTCGAACGGCCTGCTGCGCATCGACGCGCCGATAGCCTCGACGGCGCTCCGCCTCGCCCCGTATGCCTCAGCCGTGCTTACGAGCAACACGTTCTTCACGGGCAGCCTCTCGGTCGAGTACGGCGCCACCTTCTCCTTCACCACCAACGCCACGACTCCGCTCTCCCTCTCCGGGCTGACGCTCGGCAGCGCGCAGGGCGCGGGCGCGGTCGCCTTCGAGATCACCGACGCCTCCAACCTGGACCAGATCGCCGTCACGGCTTCCGGAGGGCTGGATCTCTCGCACGCGGCCGAGGTGCTGCTTTACCAGCGCGGCACCACGGCGCGTTTCTCCGCCAACGGCACCTATCCGCTCTTCTCCTACACCGGCACGCTGACCGGCTCGGCGAACAACCTGCGCGTCGCCAATCGCGACCCCGCCAAGCTCTATCAGTTCTCAGCCGCTGGCGGCGTGATCACGCTGACGATCTCCGACGGCAGCGGCGCGCAGTGGATCTCGGCGGCGGACGGGGCCTGGTCTCAGGGCGCCAACTGGTCGGGCGGCGTCCCGAACGCGGCTAACGCCTATGCGCTGTTCCTGACCAACGCCGCATCCGCGCTGACGGTGACGCTCGACGCGCCCGCCACGGTCGGCAGCCTCGCCTTCAGCAACGCCGCGCCCTACACGCTCGCGGGCAACCAGACGCTGACGCTCGACGCCGGCTCGCAGCAGGCCACACTCTCCGTCCAAGCCGGACAGCACGCTGTCGCCGCGCCGCTGTCGCTTGTTGGAAATACCCTCGCCCAGCCGGCCACCAGCACGACGCTCACGCTCTCCGGCGGTCTGTCGGGAACCGGCCCCCTCACCGTCACTGGCGCGGGAACCGTGGCGCTGACCGGTACGAACCAGACGCAGACCGTCGTTCGCGACGGACGCCTCGCCCTGCGCGACGGGGCTTCACTCGCGGGCGGCGTCCGCTTCGACAACGGCACGCTTGCGACCACCCAAGACGTCTCGGTTGCCTCCACGTTTGAAGTCGGCCCCAGAAGCGCCAGCATGCAGCCCGCCACGAACACGACGCTGACTCTTGCCGGCACCACCTCGGGCGACGGCACGTTGCGCCAAGACGGCCCTGGCACGCTGCGGCTGAGCGCCGCGCTCGGCAATGCGGGAGGCGTTCTCGTCAGCGCCGGCACCCTCGACTTCACCAACGACGTCTTCGGCTCAAAAACTCTGCAACTCAGCGGCGGTACCGCACGTTACGTCGGCGCGAACGCCTTCACGCTCAGCGCGCCCCTCACGGTCAACGCCTCTTCCGTGCTCCGCACCGAGCAAGCCGGCTTGACTTTTAACGGCCCTCTCGCCTACACAGCCGACGCGACACTTGGCATCGAGAGCACCAACGGCGCAGCGCTCTCCGGCACAGCCAACATCAACGGCGTCAACTGTAAGATCCAGCTCCGCGAAGGCACGCTGCGCCTGTCTTCGAGCGCGAACTACACCTTCCAAGGAGCCGTCCGCGACACCATCCAACTCGGCAAGGACGACAACAAAAAGACCACGCTGATCATCGACTCCGGCTCGCGCCTCAAGGTGGGCGGCATTTATCTGAGCGCCTCCGCGCTCACTACGACCAACAACGACTGCCTCGTGCAACAGGATGGCGGCCGGGTCGACATCTCCAACTCCGAAGGCCTCTTCATCCGCGATTTCGGCACGGCCCCCGCATCGTACATCCTGAATAACGGCATCTTCAACGCGCCCCTCGCGACGTGGGCCAACATCAGCACGAAAGGCCCTGGCTATCTGACGGTCAATGGCGGCACCATGACGCTCGGCCGCGTCGCCATGGGTTATCTGGATTCCTCATCCGCTTTGTTCTCCGGTCCCGGCGGCACGATCGCCATCAACGGTGGCCGTCTGAATATCGCAGGCTACTGCTCGTGGATGTCCGACACCTATTCGGCGCGCTACAACGCCGCCGTGCTCGGCAACGGCACGCCGGGCTTGGGCGAACTCGACCTCGTCGCCACGACCCGCGCAGTGCCCTACGCCAGCGGCGGCGGACGGACGGCCTTCACCTTCAACGGCGGCCTGCTGAAAACGACGGGGCTCGCCCAGTACGGCGCCTCCAGCCTGACCAACTACCTCTGCGGCGTGGATACCCTCACGGTCCGTTCCGGCGGTGCGCTGATCGAAACCCCTTCAGCGGATATCACCATCGTCCAGCCGCTGCGCGCCGCCGACACAACGGGCGGATTGGTGAAGCGCGGAGCGGCGACCCTGACGCTCCCCGCCACCAACAACGCCTGGTACGGACTGACCGATGTGCAGGCCGGCACGTTACGCGCCCGCCTCAACCAGCGGCAGCAGCGCCTCTACCCGGAGGGCCTGCTCGCGCTCTGGACGTTCGACGACGGCACACTCTCCGACCAGTCGGGCAACGGGTTCGACTTGCTCCAGCAGAACAACACGAACCTCGTCACGTTCGTCGACGGCGGCCCCTGCGGCAAGGCCGTGCGTTTTCCGGGAGTCAGCGGCTCCCTGAAGATGAACTATACGTCCGCCTTCAGCGTAGTCAACTATTCCGTCTCCCTCTGGGTCAATCTCGCGATGAAGGAGATTGGCCATCAGGGCTTCTTCAGCACCCGCGTGAACACCGGCGAGGCTGCGGCCGACGGCACGTTCGACTTCAAATTCAACGCGAGCGACTATATCTCCTGTTTCAACTCCGGTAACTTCGGCGCGAACATCACGTCCGACATCGGCGGCAACCTCGCGACCGGCACCTGGTACATGGTCACCTACGTGGTCACCCCCGTGCGGATAGACGCCTATCTCAACGGCGCATTGAAGTGTTCTACCAACGTTGTGGCCCCGACGCTTCTGACTGCGGGTCACCTGTTGACCATGGGACGCGGAGTTGCCACCCCGGCTAATCCGAATCTCGAAATGCTGGGTGCGGGCAGCATGATCGACGACGTCGCAGTCTTCGCGCGGGCGCTCACCTCGAACGAAGTCGCCGTCCTGTACGGCACCTCGGCGCCGCGCCCGCCGCTGCGCGTGGCCGCGTCCGCCACCCTCGACCTGCTGGGAACGACCAACACCGCGACCTCTGTCACCGGCGGCGGCACCGTCTCCAACGGCGTGCTGGTGGTCACAGACAGCCTCACTCCGGATACCGACAGCGGCATGGCCATCCTGACGGTTGACAACCTTGCGCTCAGCGGAACCAACCTCGTTTACGCCTGCACCGCTGACGCGGCCACGAACGACCTCGTGCGAATCACCGGAACGCTGTCGGCGACGAACACCGGCACGATCGCGTTCGGGCACACGCCGGCTGACCCGCTGGCCACGCCTTTCCGCCGCACGGTCATGACCTATGGCACGCTCGATCCCGCCGACGCGCTGAGGCTGACGCAGTGGAAGGTCACCGGCGACGGCTTGTCCGGCAGCGTCCGGCGCGTCGTCGTCATCGACAGCGCGAACAAGCGCGTCAACGTGGAAATCCGCCACGTCGGGACGCTCTTCCTTGTGTTCTAATCACTTCTTCTGAGACAGGGGGACAAGCAGCTCCGGCACATTGGTTCGATTGAAATTGACGACGAACAGGATGTTCCAGCGGTCAAAGCGCGTGCGCGCCGTTCCCTCGTGCGTTTCCAGAAGTTCTCTCGTGTCGCAATTGTAGGCGGTCAGGCACACCTTGGCCAACCCTTCCTGCGTGGCGCGCTTGAACAGGGCAATTTCAGGAGTCTCCAGCGTCCCGGAGGTCAGGATCGCCGGCAACTTGAACGTGGGAATGCCTATCAGCTCCGTGCCCGACTGCGTCGCCAGCATGCCGACGCGCACCGTCACGACCGCCGACGCGTCACCCGCTTTATCGACGATGCGGGCACCCTTCGATGCGAGCCCCTGTTTCACGGCATCCGTCACGTACGCCTTATCTGTGCAGTCGATGTTCGTCGCGTCGACGAAGGTCCTCCTGCCGAGCAACCCGGAGGGGACCGCTTCGGCAAGGGAATAATCCACCGCCTTGCTCAGCAGAATCTGCTCTTCCGGCGTGCGCGTCGTGTTCGACTCCCTGAAGGACATGCACCCCGCCGCAAGCACCACGGCCGCAAGCAGCCCCGCTCGTATGATTTTGCTGTTTATCTGTCTAAGCATATGTCCGCCTCACCTGCGTGTTGCTCTGTTTTTGCATCCCTTTTGTAAGGCGCCAAAAATAGCATAGGGGCTGGGCCGTGTCCATAGGGGGTTTAGCCCCATCCGCCGCCCTGATCGCACCAAAGGAGGAGTTAGACGTTAGGAGTTGAATGCGCAACAACCCGCGAAAACAGGGCGTTTTTGAGTTTTTTCCGCATTTCAGATGGGGGTTGGCGCAGGGGAAATTTGCGTCCTCCACATGAAGACACTACAAACTGCCGTTTGTCTTACCGTATAAGCTATTCGTCTTCAAGGTGTTGCACCTCCTAAATTCTAACTCCTAACTCCTAAATCGGATGCGGATTCAACCAAGTTGAAGCGCACCCGCGCGCCTCTCGTTGCGGGTGACTTGCAAGATCAAACGAACGTTTTCAGGCTGCGAGTTTATTGAGTTCCT
>CAYSXF010000197.1:0-7131 GCA_964434815.1 uncultured Lentisphaeraceae bacterium | reverse complement strand
CGGTCACGCTGACTGGCGGTTGCCCAATGCGAAAGAACTCCAAAGCATTGTAGACTACACGCGCATTCCCGCCATCAATCCACTCTTCCAGTTATCCACTCTTCCAGACCACAATCATCCATTCTACTGGACAAGCACCACACATCTCGACGGCCCGCCGGACCGGCAAGGCAGTGCCGTGTACGTGAGTTTTGGCCGCGCGCTCGGCTGGATGCAGTTTCCGCCCGGTGTTGGTGAATACCGGCTCCTGGATGTTCATGGAGCAGGCGCCCAGCGCAGTGACCCGAAAACCGGTAACCCCGCCGATTTCCCCCATGGTCGCGGCCCGCAAGGCGACGTCATCCGCATCTACAACTACGTCCGACTTGTGCGCGGCGGAAGCGACTGCGGCGTGGATCGGTGGCAGCGCGGCCAGTAGCACCTGTAGTGCTCGCCCTCGCTCGCCCCGGCACGCTGGAGCACCATCTTCACCAACGCGCCGCCCGCCGGCATCACCAATGCAGTCATCCGCTCCGGCGTGAGCGGTTGCACCAACCCGTTCTGCCGCCTTCAAGCGGGGAGATAAACTGGGGCAGGTCTTGGGATGCACGGCAGGCCAGGTCTTGCGCTACCACAAAATGACGACTGTCCCGCCCCGGCTGGTGAGCTGCAGATCGGTGCCGTACTTGATGATTTTATACTTGGACGGGAACCCGCTGAGGGCGGGCTTGTTGCCCGTGAAGCCGCCGGAGGCCGTGGCGATGACGTAGGTGCTGGCGGTGTAATCGTTCGCCGTCGACGGAACGATCGTCGTGCCGGAGAGGTCCAGCGTTCCTGCGAATGTCAGGCGGTCGCACTGGGTGCCGCTGACCGTCAGGCGGTAGGTGAGGCCGCTGGAGAACGACACGTTGCTCAGCGCGAGCGTGCCGACAGCCGTATCGCCGGCTGGGCTGATGACCGTGCCAGCGGCCAATATTCCGTTTGTCACGGTGCCGGCTCCGGCCAGCACGGCGACTTTGTTAGACGCCCCGTTCAGATCGAGGGTCGCTCCGTTAGCTAGATTGACCTCGGCATCAGTAAGCGGGCCTTGGCCGGCCAGCGGATCGACGGCCGTCAGGGTGAGCAGCGAGCCGCTGCCGGGATCGCTGAGGAGCTGGAAGTTGGACAGGTTCCCCTCGTTTCTTCCCTGGAAGTCGACCATGAAGGAGACGTTGGCATTGTTCCACCAACCGGAGGCGTTACCGGCCGCGCCGCCACCGCCCTGGCCAAAGCGCGCTTCGAACGCGTGCGGGCCGGGGGTCAGCGTGATGTTACCTCTGCTGGGGTTGTTCCAGCCCGTATCGTTGAGCACCGTGGTGCCGTCGATGACCAGGAGGACATCGTCGTCAAAGTTTTCGGCGAAAGTCCAGGTCGTGTTGGTGCCCGTCCGGTTCCAGATGTAACCGGTGTAGACGTACGTGGAGTTGACCGGCCAATACGCGCCGTTGATATAGCCGTACTCGCCGCAGTTGCCGTTGACGGCGCGGGTGGTGGTCTGAACACTTTCCTTGGGGTTAGCCGTCGTAGTGTCCCATGCCGACGCGATCCGTCCCTCATAGAGGCCGACCGCCGGCGCGGCGATGCGCAGGGTGCCCTCGTTGACATTCACGACCGCGTGTGCGTATGTGGTTCCCGATTCAACAGTTGTGCTCAGCAGCGAGCCGTTGCCTGGATCCTGCAGCAGAATATAGTCATTCGGATCGGTCGACCCGCGGGCCTGCGGGTCGTAGGTGAGACCGCCGCGCCCATCGGCGGGGCCGACGTCGCTGGTGCCGTCGCCGAAGCGGACCTCAATGGTGTGCGGGCCCGGAGTGAGCGTTTGGTTCTGATAGACGACGCCTTGGCCGAGAGCGACGTTTTTGACAACGTTACTGTCGATGGTCAGCATAACGTTGTCGTCGAACGTGAAGCGCCAGGTCCAGGTCACGTTGGTGCTCGCGCGGTTCCAGAGGATGCCGGTGTAGATCCAGGTGTGGTTGTTCCCGCTCCACAGGCCGCCGGCATAGGTTGTATTGGCGGTCTTGCTGCCGTTGCCCGCGCGGGTGGTGAGCTGGCGGCTGACCCTCGTGCCTGCGTCCGTTGTGTTCCAAGACTGCTGGATGACGCTCTCCACGAGTCCTGCGCCGTGGGTGTCGGGGGCGTCGAGCGTGAGCAGTGAGCCGTCGCCGGGATCGGTAAGGAGCTGGTAGTTGGACAGAACTTCCGAGTTTCTTCCACTGAAGTCGACCATGAAGGAGACGTTTTTATCGGTCCACCAACCGGAGACGTTGCCGGCCGCGCCGCCGCCGCCCTGGCCGAAGCGCGCCTCGAACGCGTGCGGGCCGGGGGTCAGCGTGACATTCGCATGAGAGGGGTTGTTCCACGTGCCGTCGTTGAGCACCGTGCTGCCGTCGATGGTCAAAAGCACCCGGTCGTCGAAGTTCTCGGCGAAGGTCCAGGTCGTGTTGGTGCCCGTCTGGTTCCAGATGTAGCCGGAGTAGACGTACGTGGAGTTGTCCGGCCACAGCATGCCGTTAATGGTGCCACCCGAGTTGCACCAGCCGTTGACGGCGCTGGTGGTGAACTTGACACCCTGTTTGGGGTTGGGCGTCGACGCGTCCCACTGCGAGGCGATTCGGCCTTCCCAGAGGCCGGGGGTCAGGGCCTGGGTGGCCTGATTAGTATTAAGCGAGATGGCTGTTCCAAGAACGAGCGTTCCAGCCCCGTTTTTGTCGAGTCTGGCGATGGCGAGAGTGCCGTTGTCGAGTGTGCCGCCGGTGACGGTGACGTTCCCGTTGGAGAGCGTGTTGCCGCCGAGGTCGAGGTGCCCGCCCGTGACGCTGACGCTGGAGAGCGGGGAGAGGGCGGAGGCGCTGCCGAGGCGAAGCGTGCCTTCCCGAACCTCGGTGGCGCCCGCATAGGTGTTGGTGGCGTTCAGAGCGAGCAGGCCCGCGCCGAGCTTGGTGAGACCGCCGCTGGTGTTCGGCAACAGATAGACGCCAGTCACCGGGGCCTGCGACGAAGCGCCGCCGCCCGAGAGCGTGACGGTCGGCAACGAGGTGTAGCCGAAGCCGGGGCAGGTGACGGTGATGCCGTTCACGGTGCCGCTGTTGACGTCGAACTGCGCGACCGCCGTGGCGCCCGTGCCGCCGCCGCCGGAAATCGTGACCATCGGCGGCCCGATGTAGCCGGAGGTGGAGGTGATGGCGATGCCTGACACGCCGAGACCTTTTGGCGCGCTCAGCGGAACGGGAACCGAGCAGGCGTAGTTCGTGGTGTCGAACGTCGCGCCGCCCGCATAAAGGCCGACCGCGTCCGGCGCATACGAGCCGGTGCCGAAAAGAGCGCCGCTGGTGCGGGATCGGAACGTGCCGCCGTTGAAGCCGACGGCCGCCCGCGAATTGTTTCGGATCTCTTTGCGGATCTGACTGGCCTCGAGCACGCCGCCGTTGAGGTTGACCATGGCTTTCATGTTGTCGCGATTGGCCATCTGGACGCCCGTTCCGCCGTTCACCGTGGCTTTCCCGCCCGCGAGGGTGAACTCTGCGAAGCCTCCGCTAGCGCTGTTTTCGTTCGGATCGCCGACCCACAGGTCCGCGGATGCGGTGGTGAAGGCGCCGCCCGTCACATAGACGACGCCGGTGCCGCCGCGGCTGAGACCCAGCGTGCCGTCGAAGTCCGAGAGCTGCGTGAAGCTGCCGCCGCTTACTTTGAGGAGGCCGACCGAGGCAGGAGCGACACCGAGCTGCGACCATCCTTTGAACGTCAGCGAGCCGCCGCCTAGTTCATAGTAGCCGTAACCGTTCTGGCCGATGCGGGCGTCGGTGGATCCGCCGCCCCAGTTCGTGACGGTGCCGCCGGACTGGTAGACCGCGCCCGCGCTGCCGTTGTTCTGTCCCACGTTGAAGCGGTGGGTCAGGGAGGCGTTGTCCTTGACGGCCAGCACGCCTTTTCCCGACTCGCCGACGTACAGGATCGGGCACCAGACGCTCTTGGCCGGCTGAATCGACGACCAAACGGTGTTGCTAGCGAGGGTCACTTTGGCGCTTTCGCCGCCGTAGATGCCGATGTGGCTTTCCACGTTGGTGGCGTTAATCGTCGTGCCGTTCATGACCAGTTCGCCGCCGCTGGCTTTGATCTGGCCGTTGAGGGTCTGACCGGGCGTGTTCAGCGTCAGCGTGCCGGTGCCCAGTTTATACAAAGGGAGGGTGTATCCGTAATTCATGTCCGCCAGCGAGGTGTCGATGCCGAGCGTGGCGTCGGGCGCCGTGAAGGTCGTGGCCGTCGCCAAGTCGTGAATTTGCGACAAGGTCCAGCCCGCGGTGCCGTTGGACACGCGCACGGCGATCGCGCCGCCGGACTTGACGGTGACCTTGCCCGAGGCGTAGCCCGGCAGCGCGCCGGGGTCAGAAGCGTAAATAGCGCCGGAGCTTGCCGTGGTGGTGCCGCTGTAGGTGTTGTTCGTGTTGTTGAGGTAGCTGTAGCCCCCGCTCACGTTTTCGATGGAGCCGGTGCCCGAAATCGCGCCGTTGAGGTAGAGGTAGAAGTTGTTGGAATCGAGGCGGGCCAGACCGTTGAGGGTGATGGGCCCGCGCCAGATGTCTTGGTTGGCCGACCCGCCGTCGACCCTGACCTTTGAGAGGTTTTCGAGAACGAGCGACCACGGGGTCGCCGTGGCGTCGTCAGACAAATACCAATACATGAGCGCGGCGCCGCTCTCCACATGCATCGTGTTGGCCGAGCTGCCGTTCAAACGCGTGCCGCCCTCGAGTTGCATGAGGCCGGAGGTGATGTCAATGTTGCCCGTGCCGGGGGTGACTGTCGTGTTGACGAAGACCACGTTGTTGTTGCCGACTTTCGTCAGGTTGTGGCCGTTCATGTTCAGGTAGGCAGAGTTGTTGCGCAAGTCCCAGCGTTGGCTGCCGCCGAACCAGGTGTCGCCCGCCATCTCGACCCGGCCGAACGTTTGCATCTGCGAGTTGGCGCCGTTGTTGACAATGGCGCCGTTGCTGCTGACGCCGCTGCCGCTGACGGTGAAGACCTCGGTGCCGAGGTTCAGTGCGTTATTACCCAAAGTGCCGCCGACGTCCAGGGTGCCGCCGGCTTCGATGGTCGTGCCGGAGTCGGCGGTGCCGAACGCGGAGTTGTTCTGGGCCACGACGGTGCTTCCCGCCTTGATCGTGGTCGGAGTGGTATAGGTGTTCGCGAGGGCAAGTGTGATTTTCCCCGCGCCCTCATAGAAGAGCGTACCCGTGCCGCTGTTGAGGGTGCCGGCGCCGTTGATGGTGGCGTCCTGCTCGGCGATGATGGTCTGTGAGCCCGAGCTGTTGAACGCTAGGTTCACGCCTGATGCGACGGTCAGCGTCATGCCCGGGTTGCGGAAATAGATGGCCTGAAGGCTGATGCTCTGGTCAAGCACAACGTTCGTCGGCGTTCCAGACGGGAAAATCGCGACGTCGGAACTGCCCGAAGGCACCGCGTTATCGGACCAGTTCCCTGTCGTGCTCCAGTTAGAGTTCGCACCCAAGCCGGTCCACGTGCGGTCCGTGGCCAGCGCTGAGGCAACGGCCGACAGCAATACAAATGCGACAGAACAGGAGCGTGATGAAAAACTCATATACCCTTCCTTTCAATTGGCACCTGCCATATTTAAACACAAGATCCATACACACATCCATCCGCAACGATGTTAATTTTAAAAAAAAAGCAAGAAGATTCAAGCGGAAACGGTGAAAATAGTGCGGACTGGTATTTTGACGGCGATTTCTTGGTCGCACCTCTAGAAGTCTGTCGGACTTAGCCAGCCCACTGGGCCTAAAATCGGAAATGACGGTTTGGTCATTATAAAGTGTCCGAACCGTCATCCTTGTTTCGTATGCTGTCTCCGAATTTGACGAAGGAGGCGCTTATGAAACGTACACTGCTGCTGCTTGTTTTCCCTGTCCTGTCGGCCTGCGCTTACGAGGCGTTTCAGGGGCCGACGGAGCTGATCTACTGGAACACCAACCAGACAGATAACGGCTACACGTTCTTCGGTGTCCGCGGCACCACTTACCTCATCAACATGGAAGGGCGCGTCGTCCACACCTGGCCGATCGGCACCAATCCGCACCTGCTCGACGACGGCAGCATTCTCGACGCGTCCAACAACGACCCCAGCGGGTTTCTTGGCTTCAAACAGGTCAGTTGGGACGGCGGCACCCTGTGGTCGTACAACGAGACGCGCACGAACTACTTGCCGCACCACGACTTCATCCGCATCTACAACCCGAAGCTCGGCACCAACACGACGCTCTACATCGCCAACAAATCGGTCACGTCCAACCAATGCATAGCCGCAGGCTGCGATCCGGCGAACGGCAAGAACTACACGGACGCTCAGATGGACGCCATCGTGGAGGTTGACCTCTCAGGCAATATCGTCTGGGAGTGGTGCTTCTACGATCATCTGATCCAGAGTTTCGACGCGGCCAAGTCCAACTACGTCGCAACAGGCAAAACCATTGCCGATTATCCGGGGCGGCTGAACGCGAACATCCCCGGCATGCCGGTGCAGCGCGACTGGCTGCATTGCAACTCCATCGATTACAATCAGACGCTCGACCAGATCGTGATCAACTCGGTGCGCGGCGAACTCTACGTCATCGACCACGGCAGCACGTTTGTCGCCGGGAATCCGACCGGCAGCGTCGCGCTGGCGGCCGGACCGGCGGGCGATTTCCTCTACCGGTTCGGCGATCCGGCGCGCTACGGCCAAGGCAGTCCGCCGTCCGTCCTGACCAACTGGACCGAGTCAACCTCCGGGAACAAGCAGATCGGTGGCGCGCATCACGTGAGCTGGATCCCGGCGGGATTTCCGCACGCTGGAAATATGCTGATTTTCAACAATGCCCAAAATTTATTCGAGCACACCCAGCAGTCCTATGCCATGGAGATCAGCGGATACCTCAACGCGAGCACGAACAACACGGGTGCCTATGTGAACCCGCCGGCTGCGGGGTACGCCTCGTGGCAGCCCGGCCACAACACAGGCAAAGCGGCCCGCCTGCTGTCGAACCAGATCGTCTGGCTCTGGTCCTCCAAGGCTGTCTCTTATACACATCTCCGAGCCCACGAGACAGGCAGAAAGCTCGT
>CAYSXF010000196.1:0-7188 GCA_964434815.1 uncultured Lentisphaeraceae bacterium | reverse complement strand
GACTTGATCACAGGCCTCAGGTTTTGCCCTCAGCCAGCGCTCGATGAAAACAACGGGCGACTCTTTCTGAGGCGGTCCCTTGCGGCTAACGGTTGAGCGGGAGGCGGTCTTAACCGCCGTGCTTGGCGGAGTTTGGTCATCGTCGGGGCTCGCGGGCACAAGCGTCAGTTTGCGGTTCTGCAGGCGGGTTAGGATCAGCATGTGCAGGTCGAGTGACCCATCGGTCACGAGGCAGTTAGCTTTTCCTGTCAGGGCGATCAGTTCACGGGCGAGAGGGTCTGCGAAGGCGCCTTTACGACCGTCTGCATCGCAGAGATTATGGAGCGGAGCCAGAAGAACAGCGAGGAAGATAAGGCCTGTCATGAAGTAGGCGAGTGTCCGCTGGGAGCGTGACGGAGGGACGCAATCTTCGATGTCATAGGTGAACTGGAGGATGGTTCGGGACATGCGCCAGTAGACAAAGAGGATGCCGACCGTCAGGGCGGTGGCTAGGCTTCCGATGACAGGGAGGTAATATCCCTCCTGCTTCGCCAAGCTCCATGGCGTGTGGGAGAGGCCCAGCAGACAGGCGGCAGCGACAAGGGTGAATGCCGCGTTCAACAAACCCCACATCCAGCGCGAAAAGGGTTCGAGGCTGTTGAAGAATCGGGGTGCTCCCCAGAATACGATGTTGAGGGGGATGATTGTCTCGATCAATATCAGCAGCCAACCCGTGCGAGGCAGCCCCAGCGACAGCTCCGCCCCATGGGAATGCGCAACACCGAGTAGTAAAGTTGCCAGCCGGTGTAAGTCTAATGCGGCGCTGGCTCCGGAGCTGGCGACAAGAGCCGCTACGCCGAAGCCGATGCCGAAAAGCCCGGAAATGAAGGAAAGGAGCTCGAACGACTCGGAGAGCTGACCATGCCGGTTCGCGGCACGCAGGAGAATGAACAAAACGACCGGTGCCATGGCAACGAAAACAACCGACTCCATCATGCCCAGTCCGCTCAGAAACATGGTTGAAACGCAGTAGAAGACGCTCTTTGTAAAGGCGTAGCGCGCCAAACAACCCGCCGTCAGAAAAACGAGAAACAGGTCGAAGGTCTGCGGGTGCAGGCTAACAGAAGCAGACCAGAAGGGTGCGCCGAACGCGAACGCGAAGGCAGCCAGCAGGCCGCCCAGTATCGCGTTCTTAAAGTCAGCGGGGTCGGTGTTTGCCGCGGCGCCCCCGGGTGGAGACGGACGGCTGTCATCGGCCTCGTCTTCTTCGCTTCGATACTGTGTGAGAGACAAGAGGGCCTCACCCTGGCTCGACTCGTATAGCACGCGGCTGACCAGGCGAAAAAGCATGGCAACAGCGAGTGCGCCGAAGAAAGCGCTAAAGAGATTGAGCCGTAACGGAAGCTCAAAAAGCGGGATAGCCGCGACTGTCCGGGCGGCGAATCTCCAAACGGGGTGTGCCGTGGGGAACTGGGGCAGCAGGTCTAGGACGGTTGCCACAGAAAAAGCGGAATTGCCCGGATAGACGGAGGGGCAGAGCGTTAAGTAATACACCGCGAACGAGGTGAGACCTACGCACCAGGCGAGACAGTTTTCTGCTCGCTTCCGCTGGGCGCTCAGTTTGTCGAAGTAAGTGCCCTCCTGACGAGTCAAAGGGCCTTGTTTTGTTATCAACGGGATGCCTACTTTTGTTTTGAAAAGGACTGGCGTCTGGAGGTGAGGTCAGGGCACAGCTTCTCTTCCGCCCTGACCTTGCGTCTCAGCACTGTTAGACGTTAAACCTTGCGGCGGCGGCGGCGGCTCGCGATCGCCGCGCAGCCGAGTCCGAGCAGGACCAGCGTGGAAGGCTCGGGCACTTGGCTGTAATTATAGGTGATCGAGACGTCGGCGGAGCCGGCAGTTCCGACAAGCCCCACTAAAATGCCTGAATCCGTTGAGGAGGAAATGCCGAATTTTTGGTAAACGGATGAGGCAACTGTGCCCGACCCCGTGTAAGCTTCTAACGCGCTGCTTATTGTGGCCGTCTGCGCCTTGGTGCCTGTGATGGCGGAAAAAGTGTGATCCACTGTCGAGTTTGCCGCCACGGAAAAGGACGAGCCAACAGTGGCAGGGTCTCTGTAGGAAATGGCTTCTGTCAATGTGCTGGCCCCGGATGTTAAAACAAAGCCTTGGTGGTCCTCGTCGGTGGTGACGCGAGCCGATGAGACAGACAGGCTATTTCCCGTAATGTTCTGGTAACGCCACGTTCCCGAGATCGCTCCGTTGATTGAAAGGACGATGCTGGTTAACGTGTATGTCGAACCGGACGCTTCCCCCGCAGCGACGGCATTGTCCGAATTGAATTGAGAAAGGTAGACCGTCTGGGCCGCGCCATCTGCCAGACCGCTCACGCTGGTTGTGTAAGTCACGGTGTTGTTGCCGATATCCCAATTGCCGGTATCGGTCGCATGGAGCAACGCCACCGGCATTAAGAAAACGCCCATCATCGTGAGGATTTTGCTTTTCATTTCGATTCCTTGCTTTTCATGTTAGGTGTTTTTCATCGAGTTTGCGTTCAGCATCGAACAATGAGTGTCGAGCCGATGGCAGACCGATGATCCCCCGAACGCGGCGAATTATGTGCGACACCCTCCCGATATGTCAATAGTAAAAAATTTTATAATATAATATATTAGAAAGATAAACACTATTGGACCTTAGCCGTACATATCTTGCCGGGTCTTGATTTTAGCTTCGCGGGGCGGAACGGGGCTTTCTGTATGGCCGTTGCCACCGTTGTGGCAGAGGGGGCACAAAAAAAGTTTCCTGCCGGGGGAAACCCCCGGCAGGAAACTGTGTGGTGTTTAATATATATAATTCGGGTTGTGTGTAGCCGAACAATAGCAAATGCGGCTGTTCGTTTCAATACGAAAAACAGGTTTTCTTGTGTTATTGCCGCACACGCCTCGAAGAAGGCGGGCATGGACCCACAGGTGCCAAGGTGGGCGACGAAGATCACCTGCATCGCCAACGGTTCATTTCTTCTTTCAGGACACCGTAAGCAAAGCGAATTCGCGTTTTGATGTATTAGAACAAAGTCATCTCCCGGAATGACAATGGCTTATGCCGTTGGAACACACGACCCTGCGTTCAGTAACCTTGGCCTTTATTTGGGCCAAGGTTCTCTGTACACTGGTGCCGCAAATTCGAACGGGGGGAATGGCATGCAAAAGACGTTACTGTTTTCGGTGATCCTATCCATGTGTTGCGCGGCGAGGGCCGTGACTGTGACGGTCGGCCCGGGGGAGCCCGTCAAGACGATCAGCGACGCTCTGGCCGTGACGCGCGCGGCGACGAACGATGCGGAGCGGGTGATCGTCGTGCGCGGCGGCGACTACTATGACTCTGACGTTGCGCTCGACGCGCGCGACAATGGGCTGGCGCTCCGTGCGGCGGCAGGAGAGACGCCGGTGCTGTGGGGCGGCGCGGCGGTACGCGGGTGGCAGAAGGCGGGGGACCGCTTCTACGCTGTGACGGTGCCGCAGTCGGTTGCCACGAACGCGCGGGCGCTGCTGGTCAACGGCGCGATGCGTCCGCGGGCGCGCTTTCCAGAAACGGGCACGTTCTTCTATACCAATACGTGCGCCATCCATGCGCGGGCGGCGATCGAAGGCTACTGGGAGCGCAAACCGACGCCGGAAGAGCAGACGCACCTGTTGTACAAGCGCGAGGACATTCCCGAGACGTTCGATTACCGTTCGGCGGATATATCCGCATACCATATGTGGACGATCTTCGAGCGGGCCATTGCGCAGCATGACCGCGAAAAAGGCATGTTCCTTCTGAGTCAGGAAACGGGAAATCCGTTGGGCGCGTACGGCGTGAAGAAGTATGTGCTTTGGAACACGGTCGAAGGAATGACTCGTCCAGGGCAGTGGTACATTGACCGTTTGGCGCATGTCGTCTATTACTGGCCAATGCCTGGAGAGGACATGGAGAAACTGTGCGTCGTCATTCCGTCGAAGATGACTGTTCTGCGGATCGCGGGAACGAAAAAGGCCCCTGCGAAAAACATCACGGTCGAGGGCTTGAGCTTCAGGGCGACGACCGTGCCGCTGGTCAAGGAAGGCTGGATCGCCTCGTCGTACGACGGCGCGGTGAGCGTCGAGATGACCGAGGGCGTGACCCTCAATAAGCTGAAGGTATCTCATGTGGCGGGCAACGGCATCCGGGCCATGCAGGGCTGGAACACGACCAACACGCGCCTGCGCATCCTCGGGTGCGAGGTGACTCAGACGGGCGGCGGCGGCATCTATGCGGTCGCCAGCCAGTCCGAGGTCGCGTTCAACCGCGTGACGGACGTGGGGCGGATGTTCCCCTCGGGCGTGGGCATCAATCTGGGGGGGGCGGAGTCCGTCTTCGCGAGCAACGTGCTGGCGAACACGACGTACAGCGCGATGTGCGGCGGCGGGCAGAAGCTGCTGATCGAGGGCAACACGATCACCAACTACATGACGGTGCTGGGCGACGGCGCGGCCATCTACATCGGCTCTTCGCGCGAGTGCGTGATCCGCGGCAACACGGTCAACGACTGCGGGAATCCCGATCACGACTGGTCGGCCTACTATCTCGACGAGCGCTGCCAGACGAACGTGATCGAGGGCAACGTGTCCGAGAACGTGGACTGGCCGGTCCATAACCACATCGCCTCGAACACCGTGATCCGCGCGAACGTGTTCAGGAATCCGGGCGACATGAAGCTGACGTTCCAGCGCTCGGGCAACGTGACGCTGGAGAACAACACGCTGACGGCCGGCGGGTCGATCACGGTCAACAACGCCGACGGCGTGCGGGCGTGGAAAGACAACGCGTTTCTGAGCGGAAGCGGGCGGGTGACCTTCAAGTGCACGGACGGAGTCGAGCTGCCCGTGCCGCAGGATGCGTTGGGCGCTGGGCTGAACTACATCAACCTGAAGCGGACGCCTGACGCTGTGTGGAGCGTCATCGGCGGAGTCACCAACGCGCTCGCCGAGGTCGCGCCGCGCGTGTGGAGCAACGCGTCTGTGCGCGTCGAACTGCCGGGAAACAAGGACGGAACGCAGGTTCGTGTGAGCGCGCCGGGCGCGGCTCTGGAGGCGGTCGTGCTGCGCTGGGCGGGCGGTCTGCCGGATACGGTGAAGCTGCTCGGCGACGTGTGGGAGCGCTCTTACGGCGATTTGGCGTGGCGGCCGCTCGCGGCGGCGCGGCCCATGCCGTGGTACTTCTTCGCGTCCGACGGGCGCGTCACGCACGCATACGGCGTGGCGGTGCAGCCGGGCGCGCTCTGCTGCTGGTCGGCGGACAGAGGCGGCGTCACGCTCGCGCTGGACGTGCGCGCGGGCGGCGTGGGTGTGCGGCTGGGCGGGCGCACGCTGAACGCCTGCACAGTGCTAAGCCGCGCGTGGGTCACCAACGAGACGCCGTTTCAGGCGGCGGCCGCATTCTGCAGGCAGATGTGCCCGAGGCCGCGCCTGCCGCAGGAGCCGGTCTACGGGTTCAACGACTGGTACTGCGCCTACGGCATCAATACGGGCACCAACTTCCTCGAGGATGCGGCCTTCATCACGTCGCTGATCCCCGAGGTCAAGAACCGGCCCTACCTCGTGATGGACGACGGGTGGCAGGTGAACGCGGCGGCCAAGGCCGGCACGAGCGGCTTCGGGCCGTGGGACCGCAGCAACGCGCGCTTCGCGATGGACATGGCGACGTTCGCCAAGCGCGTGAAGGCGCTCAACGCCAAGCCGGGGCTCTGGTACCGTCCGCTCTACGCGTGGCCCGAGGTGCCGGAGGCGTGGCGGCTCAAGAAGGCCCGCGATTTCATGGATCCTACCGTGCCGGAGGTGAAGCGGCAGATCGCCGATGACATGGCGCGTTTCCGCGCATGGGGCTTCCAACTGGTGAAAATCGACTACCTGACCTTCGACATGAACAACCGCTGGGGCTTCGATATCGGCGGCAAGGTCGTTCACGACGACCGCGCGTGGGCGGATTCGAGCCGCACCACGGCCGAGGTGATGCTGGACCTCTACCGCACGATGCGGCAGGGCGCGGGCGACGGCGTGGTGATCATCGGCTGCAACGCGCTGAGCCATCTGGCGGCGGGTGTCTTCGAGCTGCAGCGCATCGGCGACGACACGAGCGGGCTGGACTGGAAGCGCACGCGCAAGTACGGGGTGAACACGCTCGCCTTCCGCGCGGCGCAGGACCGGGCGTTCTACGCGGCAGACGCCGACTGCGTGGGCTTGGCCAGCGCGGGCGCGGTGCCGTGGGAGAAGAACCGCCAGTGGCTGGATCTGGTGGCGCGGAGCGGCACGCCGCTGTTCGTGTCGTGGAAGCGTCAGCTCGCCGGGCCGGAAGAGCGCAAGGCGCTGCGCGAGGCGTTCCTGCGCGCGTCGCAGCCCGCGCCCACGGCTGAGCCGCTGGACTGGATGGAGTCGCCGACGCCGAAGCGCTGGCGCTTTGGGAGCGAGACCGTCACGTACGACTGGGGCGAGTGAAGGCGGGGCAACCTAAATAGGTGGATAGACTGTAGGCTGTTAGCCTGTTAGGTTTGGAGAACAACACGCAGCGGAATGTCTCACCTAATAGCCTAACAGTCTAAACTGCTAAACACCTTTCCGCTTTCAGCCCGGGATCAGGCCTTCGAGCCCGTTGATCTTGAGTTCCAGCGTGAGCTGCATGATGCGGCCGAGTTCGCCTTTCGGAAAGCCCTTCTGCTTGAACCAGAGCAGGTAATCTTCCGGAAGGTCGAGCACTCGACGGTTGCGGAACTTGCCGAAAGGCATAGTCATGGTGGCAAGCTTCTCCATGTCCGCGCGGGCTTTCGCTTGGAAATCGAGCGGCAGTCCGTCGGCGGTATTCATGCGCACCTCTTGCAGTATTCGCGTGTGGCAAACAGTGATGGCCCCGGCGCACGCGCCGCTTTTTCAATTCGCATAGTGCCATCATTATGCCACGCCCGACCGGTTCGTCAAACGGCTTTCTTCCTTGGCGCGCTTGCCAGGGTGCGATTCAGTTTAGTTGAAACTGAATCGCACCCCGCTTGCCAGCGAAAGGGCGCTGTGCTACGTTTACACCATGAATCAGCATATCCTTTGTGTCGGCGCGGGCTATGTGGGCGGGCCGACGATGGCCATGATCGCCCTGAAGCTGTCTCTTATACACATCTGACGCTGCCGACGAATAGAGAGG
>CAYSXF010000195.1:0-7189 GCA_964434815.1 uncultured Lentisphaeraceae bacterium | reverse complement strand
CACTTTTGGCGCGCGGAGACCTATCATCAGGACTATTACTTTGTTCACGGCAAGACGCCCTACTGCCATCGGCCGGTCAAGCGTTTCGAGTGAGACAGATATGAAAAATGCATTACCTGCGGAACCAGGCGGGCGTGTCGACGAGGTGTGCCTGACACACGAGCCGCCAAATTGGTTGTCGTGGACGGTGGTCGCGCTGGTTGTGGCGCTGCCGTTGATGTTCATAGGTGGCCTCTCAGGCGATGCGGTGATCCATCTCGTGTTCGCCGAAAACGCCCTGCAAGGCGACTGGTTCGCATTCAACCCCGGCGAGCACATCGGCGGTGAGACCTCGCTCGGCTACTTGCTCGTCGTGATGGGACTGTGGCGGCTTTTCGGTCAGGCCGGCGCACCTTACGCTATGGTCGCGCTGGGCTACTTGGCCTGGCTGGCGATGCTGGCCATCGGATGGCGACTTGTAAAGGACTGGTATCCGCGGACAGCCTGGCCGTGCCTCTGGCTGGGAATGACTGGCCTCATGCCCGGCAGCGTGTTCAACAGCATGCTCGGTATGGAGAACGTGCTGCTGGCCTTTCCCGTCCTAGCGCTGACCGCCTGGCTGTACCGCTCGCACGCACTGGAGCGAACGTTATCCGCGTCGGTGGAGGCCACCTTGGCGGTCTTTCTGGGCGCATTGACTTGGTTGCGGCCGGAGGCGTTGCCTCTCGCTGCCATGTTGCTCGGGTGGCGCGCGGTGACGCTCGCGGCGCACATTGGATGGTGGCGCAGCGTTCGGCGCCAGGTTCTGCTGGGACTGGGCGTCGCCTTTCTTTTCGCCGCCTCTGTGGCCGTGCATTGGCACGTGTCGGGCTTGGCACCTTTCAGCGGCGGCGTGGCCCGGCTGAACATAGCAGCCAGCCATGGTCTCCTGCTGGGAGGCGTCCTGCCCTTGCATGGGAAGATGGTGATGCGGCTGGCGGCCTACTTCCCGCTTACCGCTCTCTTCGCTTTTGCGGTCTGGACGTTGCGCCGGGGGCCGCGGTGCGCACAGCGGGGTGTGGTCGGACTCGCGATCGTGCTGGTCGCTGGTTTCGCTGTGCTTTTCTCCACTGTTCTGCCGACGTTTCATCTCTCGCGGTACACCATCTTCCTGTGGCCCCTGATGACGCTTGTGGCGACGTTCGGCCTCGCCGCCGGCTGGGACTGTGGCTTGCGCCGCTGGCCGCGGTACACGCTGGCGGCTTTGGTGTGCGCCCTTCTGGCCGTATATGGCTTGGAACTGCGGGTGCGAGGCCCGATGCGCCACAGCCAGCATGCGCTCTCCGACGTGTCCCATGCTGCGGATCGACGCCACGCTGCAACAGACGCACTCCTAGCTGAACTAGGCCACACCGGCCCGTTGCCAATAGGAATCGGGCTGGTCGAGGTGCAGATGCGGTATTTCTACGACAATCGCGTGATGGTCCGGACCATGGACGGGATCATCGACAACCTGTTCAACGCCTTCGCGCACCGGACGCAGATGGGTGTTGCCTACGACTACACGGGTTACTTCAAGGCGCGCCGCATGGACTACATTCTGGAGTACGGCGCGCCCGAAGCCACGTTGCCCGCCTGGTCGCCAGCCGTGCTGCAGGACATGGCACCTGGTGCCGTCGACGTCCGTGACGGCGTGCGTTTCGAGCGCCTGCCGGGCCGCGCCACCCGCCTGACGTACCCGCTGCAATAAACAACCGCCCATACCGCCGCAACGAGGTCATCAAATGAAACAGTCTTTAGTGTTACGTGTTGTCCTTTTGCTGGCGCTGTCGGCTGTCTTGCGCGCGGCCGATACGCTCCAGCCTGACAAGCCCAACATGATCTTCGTGCTTTCAGACGACCTCGCCCAAGGCGACCTCGGGTGTTACGGACAGACGCTCATTCAGACGCCGAACCTCGACCGCATGGCCGCCGAGGGCATACGTTTCACGCAGGCCTATTCAGGCACGACGGTCTGCGCGCCGTCGCGCGCTTCGCTGATGACCGGCCTGCACATGGGGCACTGTCCGATCCGCGCGAACCGCGAGATCGGAGCCGAAGGCCAGATGCCTCTGCCCGCCGGCACGCTCACCGTGGCGCGGCTGCTCAAGGACGCGGGCTACGCCACGGCCTGCATCGGCAAGTGGGGCATGGGCATGTTCGACACGACGGGCAGCCCGCTGAAAATGGGCTTCGATCACTTCTTCGGCTACAACTGTCAGCGCCACGCGCACAGCTATTTCCCGGCGTACCTCTACAACGATGACCATCGCTTCACGCTCGAAGGCAACGACGGCAAGGGCGTGGGCAAAATCTACGCACAGAATCTCATTGCCGACGAGACGCTGAAATTCGTGAAAGCGAATCAGGGCCGGCCCTTCTTTCTCTACTACTCGGTCACACTGCCGCACGGGAACTACGAGATCGACGATCAGGGCATCTACAAGGGCAAGCCGTGGACAGAGCAGCAGAAGAACTACGCCGCGATGGTCACGCGCCTCGACAGCGACGTCGGCCGTCTGCTCGCGCTATTGAAGGAGCTCAAGCTCGACGCGAAGACGCTTGTGGTACTGGCGGGCGACAATGGCTCATCGTTCCCGCCCGCCTCGGAATTGGGGAGACATTTCCAGCAAGCGGCCAACGGTCTGCGCGGCTTTAAGCGTGAGATGTATGAAGGCGGTCTGCGCCAGGCAGCTCTCGCCCGCTGGCCGGGTGTCGTTCCCGCTGGCCGCGTGAGTGACGAGCCGTGGGCGTTCTGGGATTTCCTTCCCACCGCTGCCGAGCTGGCGGGCGCGAAACTGCCGGAGCCGTTCAAGCCAGACGGCTTCTCGCTCGTCTCCCTTCTCAAAGGTGGCCCGGCTCCCACGCGGGATTATTTCTACTGGGAGCTGCATGAGGGCAAGCCGATTCAAGCCGTGCGCTTCGGCGATTGGAAAGCAGTCAAAAATGGCCCTGCTGCGGCCATTGAACTGTACGACCTGAAAACGGATCAGGCCGAGTCGAAGAATCTGGCCAAGGACAAGCCTGACCTGGTGGCCAAAGCCGCACAACTGATGAGCGCCGCACGTGTGGACGATCCGAACTGGCCGCTGACAGCGAAGTCACGAGCGAATCGCAAAAAACCTGCTCCGGCCTTGCATTCAACACCGTAAGCGAGCCTTGCCCGCGCTCCGGATTCAAATGAACAAAGCCCTTGTGCGACACGCTCTGTTTTAGTAAGGTTTCAATTCTTAGCCGGTTTTGCTCATATTTCGCGGTGTTTTCTTGGCCCTCAATTCGTTCAAGGAGTGTTCCGACATGGATAAAAAAGGCACATGGCTGACCTATCGGCCCGACATCAAGATCCTCGATTGCACCATCCGCGACGGCGGGCTCATGAACAACTGCAATTTCGACGACGTTTTCGTCGGCGCCGTCTATCAGGCATGCGTGGACTCGGGCGTCGACTATATGGAGATCGGCTACAAGGGATCCAAGAAGATCTATTCTCCGACAGAGTATGGAACGTGGAAATACTGCGAAGAGGAAGATTTGCGCCGCGTCGTGGGCGACAACAAGACAGGCCTTAAGCTCTCGGTTATGGCTGACGTGGAGCGCTGCGACTATCACACCGACATCCTGCCCAAAGAGCAGAGCGTGATTGACCTTGTCCGCGTGGCTACCTACATCCACCAGATCCCCGGCGCGCTCGATATGATCAAGGCCATCCACGACAAGGGTTACGAGACCAGCGTCAACCTCATGGCCATCTCGGTGGTCAACGACACGGAACTGGACGAAGCGCTGGAAATCCTCTGCAAGAGCGAAGTGGACGTGATCTATCTCGTGGACAGCTATGGCTCGCTCTATTCGGAAGAGGTTCAGGTTCTGACCCGCAAGTACCGCAAATTCGCAGAGTCGGGCGGCAAGAAGATCGGCGTTCATACGCACAACAACCAGCAGCTCGCTTACGCCAACACCATCGAGTCGCTCATCCTCGGTGCCAGCTATCTCGACTGCACGATCAGCGGCCTCGGACGCGGTGCCGGCAATTGCCCCACAGAACTCCTTCTCGGATTCCTGAAAAACCCGCGCTACCACCTCAGGCCGCTCATTAAGTGCATTCAGGAAAGTCTGGTGCCGATGCGCAAGAAAATCACCTGGGGCTACGACATTCCCTACATGCTGACCGGGCAGATGAACCATCACCCGCGTGAGGCGTTGAAGTTCCTCGATGGCGACCGTCCCACGGACTATCTCGAATTCTACCACCAGCTTGTTGAGCTGGACTAGGGCGGTTTTGTTAAATGTGTGGCCGTTTTTGGTAGGGACGCCTCCCCGAGGTGTCTGCGGCGGGTTCGGGAATATCCCGTATCCGGGATCGCCCCAATCGCAGATTGGGAGCGAAGCGTCAACCCGCCCTACCTGACATCAACCAACGGCCATTCTTTAAATTAAACCGCTCTAGCTGCTCGACCATAGATTACTTCACCGTTATCAGGGTGCCCTTGACCGACTTCACGACCTTGATGTAAACGACCGAGTTGAGTGTCTCCTCAGTGACCCGGAAATCCGTCGTCGCGGCAGGACTGCCGCCTAGCGTGATGGTGCCGGCGGAGATAGCGGCCTTCACTTCACTAATGGTGTCAATCGCTCCTCCGGAAACACCCTTTCGGATGTACAGCGTGCCGACTGTTTCGCGCAGGAAGTTGAAGGTTCCGTTGAGCGTCAGGCTGTCGCAGGTCAGCGTGCCGGAGACCAAGTCGAACCGCGCGCCGGACGCGACCGAGAGAGGGCCGGCCGCTGTGGCGCCCGAATTCTGCCGCACCAAGCCTGCGCTGACGGACAGCCCGCCGAGCGTGTTGTTGCCGCCGAGCGCCAGCGTGCCTGCGCCGGCTTTGCTCACAGTTTGGCCGCCGGTGATTCCGCCCATGAGTGTCAGCACGCCTCCAACCAGAGTGGGTGATGCCACCGTCGTCAGCAGCCGGCCATTGCCCGTGTCGGCAATCTGCTGGTAGTCGGGGAGGTTCGCCGAATTGCGTCCCTGGGGGTCATACTGGACGCCCCAGCCGCCTTGCGCGCCGACATTGGCCACGCCTTGCCCCAGCCGCAGATTGAACGAGTGGCCCCCCGGGGTGAGGGTGTAATTGGCCTTCACAAACGTGTTATAGCTGGTGTTGTTGATCACCTCGACGCCGTCGATCGTGAGATAAACGCTGTCGTCGAAATTCTTGGCGAACGTCCACGTGGTGTTCGTGCCGGTCTGATTCCAGATATACCCCGTATAGGCATAGGTGCTGTTGTCGACCCATACGCCGCCCGATAACGCGCTGCTCGCGTAATAGATGTTCGCATAGCGTGTGCTCAGTTGCCCCGACGTCTGCGGGTTCGGCAAATTCGTTTCAAATGATCCGCTCAGTCGGCCCTCGTACAGCCCGGCCGGCACCGCAACGTTCTCGACCGTTACAGCAGTCGCGTTCGACAGCGCCAGCGGCACACTGACGGTGTGGCTGCCGGAAACGACAGAGATGACCGGCGCGGTGAGGGCGTCACCTTGCAGGGTCAGTGATCCTGTGCCTGCCACGGTGTAGGACGCTTGGCTGTTGCTGAAAAACAGGCTGCGGACCGTGCGCGAGTCATTCAGCGTGACCTGTCCCGAGGTGGTCAGGTTCGAGCCGAAATACGCGGCGTAATCGCTGCCGTTCGGCTGATTGAGCGCCCACGCCGTGCCATTGGTCCAGTTGGCGCCCGTGGCCGAAGTCCATTGGTTGTTCGAGGCATTGCTCAGCCGCACCCGCTTGTTGCCTGTGTCGGTGGCGACATCAAACCGCGTGAGCCCGTCAGTCGCGTAGACGTAGCCTCCGGCCGCGTTCACGAAACTGCCTGACAAGGCCGCTCCCGTGCCTGTGCTGGTCAGAACGTCAAAGGTGTTGGTGTTGGAGGGGACGAAGCCGCTGATCAGGTTGACGCTGAGCCTGCCGTCCAATATGGCCGCGCCGTTGTTCACGTTGAGGAAGTCGTATTGGCCGGTCTGGAAGGCCGTGGCCTGCGTCGCCCCGCCGAGATCGATCGCCAGCACGGCGGAGGGCGCGTTTGTGAAACTGCCGGTGACGGTCGTTTTGCCTGCCGTGCCGATGTCGCCGGGCGCCAGCATGCCGCCGTTGTTGAAAAGGGCTGCCGGGTTTCCGGTCGTCGCGCCCGAGGCGGTCAGTTTCGTCATGTCGATGGTTGCCGCGGCCAGCGTGCCGCCGTTGAAGACGAAATTCTGTATGGCACCCGCGCCCTGAGAGCCGCTGACTGTCCCGCCGGCCAACACTTTGCCGGTGCCGCTCAGCGTGAAGGTTGTGACGCCCGCCCCTGTGGTTGCGTTGCCGAGGCTGACGCCATTGCCCGCGCAGTTCAGGATCCCACCCGAAAGCGTGTAGGACGTCGTGCCGCCGGTCAAGTTGCCCAACTGCAAGCCCATCTGTGTGATCAACACCGTTCCTCCGGTTTGCGTGGCAGTTACTGTTCCGGTTTTGTCGGCCGTTGCTGTCCCGTTGTCTCCGTTCAGCCGGATTCCGTAGGTGCCGGTCACATTGAGCTGCCCGCCGTTGATGATAAGCGTCTGCGCCGTGTTGGTCATTCCAAGGCGGTCGCCCGCCACGGTCAAAAGCCCGCCATCCACTTGGATGTTGGCGGCCGTATAGCGTGCGGAACTATTGGTGACCGTGCCGTTGGAGACTTTCAAGAGTTGGCCCAGCGTGCCCAACACATTGGCGATCGTTGTGCCGCCGCTCCCCGTGAAGTTGACGACCGAACCTTTTGCGCCGTTGATCGTGGAGATTGTCAATCCGGCCGTAGACTGGGTCACGACCGTCGGTGCCGCAATGCCGTTCGTGCTGCTGTCGGTCAAGGTCGCAATGCCTGTCAGAGGTCCCAGTGTCAGAGAGCCCGAGCCCGCGCTGCGCGTCACTGTGCTTACGCTAATGCCGCTGATTGGCGGCCGTAAGGTGAAGGCGTCACTTCTGTTGAAGACGAGGTTGCCCCCTGAAAGCGACACCCCCGCGCTGTTTGGGATGTCGCCCACCGTGCCCCCTGTGCCGACCTGAAGCGTGCCCTGGTTAACATAGGTCATGCCGGAGTAGGTGTTGGCGCCGGTCAGAAAGAGCGTGTTGGCTCCGGCCTTGACCAGCACCGTAGGCGTGGCGCCGTTGTTTTGGATCACCGCCGC
>CAYSXF010000194.1:0-7202 GCA_964434815.1 uncultured Lentisphaeraceae bacterium | reverse complement strand
GCCCCCATCATTTCTTTCGCGCGGGACACCTCCAGGTGGAATGATGCCGCCACCTCCAGCGCCAGGTCCAGGTCAAGCCGGTTGTCGTTCTCGGTAATGTTAAGCGTCAGTCCGTCCCCTTGAGGGTTCGGGTTCATGTCATATGCGGGAGCGAGCGTCCATCCGTCCTTGACGGCAAGTAGAAACCCGTGATTCCGCAAATGGTCGTCGGTGTTGCTCACACAGATGTTGAAAACAATCCGCCGCCAGAGTTCGGCTAGGTCGGCCTCAGGTGCCGCTCCGTGCCGCATGATAAACTCGGCCAACTCCAAATAACTGACCCCCGTAACCGCGTTCGCCCCGTCCGTATAGCCCAGCAGCGTCATGGCGGAGGCGAAGTGAAGCCGCTGTCCAGACGGTGTGCGATCAAACCGGCGCGACAGGAACGTGTGGTGCCGGCTCGTGAACGTGCGCGCGGCAGCCTCCGGAACCCGGAGACCGCCCTTCCTTGCAAGTTCATGGAGAACGCACTCCCATGCCCCGGTGTCCGCCTGATCGGAACGGCTCGGAAACTTCGCGATCCAGAGGCCTCCCCGGTCATCAACGACCCCAGCCTTGGGGCGGGCACCGCCCAGCGATGAACCCGGCGCAAGGAGCTGATTCAGCCACTTAAGGGTCTCTTCGTTGTCCTGCAAATCGCTTTCCTCAAACCGGAGGCTGGCATACTCCAAATCGCGGAGCGACGTCCACGGAGGCGTAGCCATCCGATCGTCACTGTTCAGAAAACAGTCACGAACGCCTTCTTGGAACCGTATCGCGCCCATGCGCTGGCCGTCATAGACGCCCAGCAGATAGTCGAGTTCCGACAGCCGCCCCTCGGCACGCTTGTCGCGCCGGGCATAGCAGGCCTCCCTGCGGCGCATCAGCAAACGCCCCCAACGGTCCGGCGAGGAATCCAGGAATATGCCGAAGTTCTGCTTGGCGTCCCGGAGATACTGTTTCCCCTCGAACAACTGGAGTTCCGGATCGAGTTGTTGCGCCAGTCCTCCCGACAGCCAGCCGCCGTCGTACTCGAACGAAAAGACTTCCTTGCCGCGAACCCGGTCCATGGAAAGATGCCCCATGAGACGGGAACCGTTCAGTCCGGCCCAGTCGGCATAGACGCGGACCTGTCGCGGAACGCCGCTCATGGCGCTACCGCCTTTTGCGCTTTCGCCGCGCGTTTTCGCACGACGAGCTTGGCATCCTGCAGTTTCCGTCCGAGCACATCGTCTTGGGCAACGGAAAGCAGGTCTTGCTCAAGCCCCAACGCAAACAGGACGAGAAAATACGCACCGAGGGCCACGCTGGGGTTCCCTTTCTCGACTTGCCAGAGCGTCGAACGGCTGACTCCCGCCCGCTCCGCCACCACGGCGGCGCTCAATTTTCGGCGCAGTCGCGCGAGCTTGATCTGCTCCCCGAAGAGCGGCAAGACCTTGCGTGAGGAAATCGGCAAGCTAAGCGTTCTTTTCATAATGTCGCTAATATTAGACAAAACTTGCGATCATGTCAAAGATAAGCGTTCAATTCTTTTGTCCATATCATATGCTGACGAAAAAACCCGGGGCCGGTTTGACCCGGCCCCGGGCGCTGCATGACAGGAGTGGTCGATATGTTCTTTGGTTGTGTGTGGTCTACTTGTAAAAGGTCGATCACATGACGCGGATCATGGTTCCGGTGATGATACGGATGTAGCCGTTCGAGTTCTGGACGACCGACTTGCCGTTGTAGCGGATGCGCGAGAGCTGGTCGGCGGTCAGCGCCGGCTGGAAGCGCAGCGAGGTCAGACCGAGCGTGCCGGTGAGCGTGAGCTGGCCGCTCCAGGCCCCCGCCGTCTGCGCCGTGAAGGCCACCTGCCCGTTGGTGCCCAGGGCGAGCGTGCTGTTCGCCGTCAGGCTGAGCGACACGGCCGCGTTCGTGCAGGACGAGACGTCCAGGGTGCCGCCGGCGAGCGCCACGCTGCCGCCGCTCGAAAGCGCGTTGTTGGCCGCCAGCTTCAGCGTGCCGCCGCCGAGCGTGAGCGCGCCCGTGTACGTGTTGTTCGTGCCTGAAAGCGTCAGCGTGCCCGCGCCCGTCTTGGTCAGGGAGAGCGCGCCGGTCAGGCGGCCGTCATAGGTGCTGTCGGCGCTCTGGCTCACCGTCAGCGTGGCCGCCGCAGCGCTGGTGATGATGCGGTTCTGCGCATTCGTGCCCATTGACCCAGCGGGCGTGAGCAGTCCGCCCACGGTCTGGTTGAACCCGTTGAGGTTTAACGTACCGTCCGTGCTGGTGCCTGACACGCTGCTGCGGCCGCCCATTTCGAGCGTGCCCGAGGGGCACAGGGCGCCGGCCACGTCCGTACGCAGGACCGTCCCCCAGCCCGCGTTGAGGTAGGAGTAGGTGTTGTTCGTCACCGCCAGTACCGTGGCGCCGCCGGAGCCGGTCATCTCAAGCCCGCCCACGCCCATGCTGATCGGCAGATTTGTCACCGTGACTCCGGCAATGAGGAGAAGAATGTCGCTCGTCACTGCACCGCTGCGCGTGATGCCGCCGGACAGGATCAACGTGCCGCTGGTTGCGCCGATCCGAACCTGACCGCTGCCAAGAGTGATGGCGCTGATGACCGCGTTGTTGCCGCTGAGGTTCTTCAGCGCTCCGCTGTTCTGGATGCCGGTGCCGGTGAGCGTCAGCGGCTCCGCGAGCGTGATGCCGCCGCTGAGCGCCAACCGCGCGCCGGTGGCGGACACGGTCGTGCCGCCGGCCGTGGAGCCGAGCGCGCTGGCGTGGCTGATGTTGAGGCTTCCCACGCTGATCACGGTGACGCCGTCGTAGGCGTTGGAGGCGGTGAGCGCCAGCGTGCCGTAGCCGGCCTTGGTCAGGCTGCCGGACGAGGTCGCGGGAATGGAGCCGGAGAAGGTCAGGGTCGTCGCCCCGGAGTCGACGTTGTAGGCGCCGTTGGTCACGTCGATGGTGCCGCCGCTCGCGCCAAGCGTGAAGCCCCGGTCTGTGCTGGCCGAGGAGCCGGTGCCCGTGTAGCGCAGCGTGCCGCCGTTGAAGACAAGGTTGCTGGCCCCGCTGCCGGACTGGCCGAGCATGCCCGTCGCGCCGCCGTTGCTGACGGTCGCGATCCTAAGGACGCCCGCGTTGAGCGTGGTGGGGCCGGTGTAGGTGTTCGTAGCGGCGATCGTGAGCAGGCCCGCGCCGGACTTGGTCAGCCCGTTCACGCCGTTGGCGAGGACCGGCGTGCCGAGCGTCAGGTCGTCGCCGCTCGCGTCCGTGCGCACCACCAGCTCCACGCCGCTGCCCGCGCGGAGGCCCGTCCCGCCGTTGACGGCGGCGGCCGCTCCCGCGCCCGCCTTGAGCAGGCCGCCGCTGGCGAGCGTGAGGGTCTGGCCCGCGCTGAGCGGGAAGCCGACGCCGCCGCCGGACAGCAGGAGCGTGTTGAGCGTGACGCTGCTCTGCGCCGCAGGCGTGGCGGTCAGCTTGACGTGCGTGTCCGCCGTGATCGTGCCCGCTGTCGTGAAGCCGCTGTCCGTCCCGTAGCCCGGCGCGCGGACGTAGGTGCCGGCAGCGTTCATGTAGGCGTAATTGGTTCCGCCGAAGAAGAAGCCCTGATCCATGAAGCCCAGCGCCGCGCCGGTCAGGACGATCTGGTTCTCGGTGCCGTTGACGCCGCCCGAGGCCACGAAGTTGCCGGTCGCGCCGACCGGACGCGCGGCCAGCGAGGAGAAGGTCAGGGAGAGGTTCTGGGCGGCGGTCCGGGTGGACTGCACCGTGGCGTCGCCCGCCGCGAGCGTGAGTGCGCCCAGGCTCGGGCTCAGGGCAACGGCCGCGCCGGTGTTGTCGCTGTTGAACGCGCCCGTTCCGTTGAAAGTCAGCGCCCCGCCCGCGGGAAGCGCGCCGGTGTTGGCCTCGACCTTCAGCGTGCCGCCGTTCACGAACGTGCCGCCGGTGTAGGTGTTGGTGCCCTGGAGAGTCAGGGTGCCGCCGCCGCCCTTGACGAAGGTCAGCGCGTTGGTCATCCGGCCGTTGAACGAGGTGTTCGCGCTCTGGTTGACCGTGAGCGTGGCCGCCGTGGCGCTGGTCAGGACGCGTGCGCCGGCGACCGCCGTGCCGTGCTGCAGGCCGCCGACGGTCTGGCTGAAGCCGTTGAGGTCCACGGTGGCGTTGGGCGCGTAGCCCACGCCGATATTGAAGGTGCTGGCCGCCGGAAGCGCGTTGGCGACATCGGTGCGGAGTGTTCCGCCACCTATGGTTGTCGTGCCCCAGTCATTTCCAGCGACAGCCAACACGGTGAGCCCTCCGCTATCGGTATAAAATGTTCCGCCGCTGCCGCCGAGCAGCACCGGCTTGTTCGTGAAAACCATGATGCCCAAGGAATTGATGACGAGCTGCTGGCTGGCGCCAAGCGAGCTGACCCCCCCGGCCACATCGAGACGCGTGTTGGCCGCCGCATTGAAGCGCGCACCGGAGCGGAGCGTGATCGGCCCGGTCAGCGTGTTGGTTTTCGAACCGCTGTAAAGGCCGGCTGCATAGGTTGCGTTCTCGCCGCCAAAGAAGAAGAGCGGCTCGGCCACCGTGATCCCGCCGTAGACCTGAAGCTGGCCGTTCACGCCCGTGTAGATGGTGGTGCCCGCGCTGGCGCTGCCCAGCGAGTTGCTGTGGTCGATGGCCAGATTGCCCTGTCCGACAAACGTTTCGCCGCTGTAACTGCTGTCGCTGTACAGGCTCACGATGCCTGCGCCCGCCTTGGTGACGCCGGAGGCGCCGCCCGCGTTGTCGCCGATGGCTCCGCGCAGCGTGAGCGTGCGCGTGGTGTCGGGCGAGGTGAGCACCAACTCCTTGTTCGGGCCGATGGTCGCGTTGCCGCTGAGCGTCAGATCCCCCGCGCCCGCGCTCAGGAGCCCGTTGGCCTGGAATGCGCCCGCGATTGTGCCGGCCGCACCGGTGTAGCGCAGGGTGTTGAACGACGCCCCCGCGCCCAGGGTGCCGACCGCCGCCACATCGTAGTTCAGCGCGCCGGTGGTGTCGGTCACGTTCGCCGCCGTGGCGGCAGCCGTACCCGTATAGCCCGTGATGACGCCGCCGCTCACATTCGCGTACTTCGCGGAGGAGCCTGTGCCGAAGGTAGCCCACGGGGCGATGATGCCGGTGACGCCGTTGGAGAGGCTCAGGGCAGAGACGGTGACGGTTCCCGACCCTTTGACCGCCACGGCGCTGCCCGTGGAACGGAGCACGCTGCCGGTGATCGAGAGCGTCATGCCGCTGGCGACGTTCCAGTCCTGGCCCGCGTTCGCGAGCAGCGTCAGGCAGCAGCCGAGGGTCAGACTCTGCGTGGCCAGCGTCATGTCGACGCCCATTCCGCCCAGCGTCAGCGTGTTGGTTCCTGAGATGGACACCGCGCCGCCGGGGTTGACGATCCTGACGCCCAGCCAGCTCCAATTGGCGCCGAGCAGGGTGGCGTTGGCCCCAATGACGGTGTTAGTCCACTGCGCAACATCCCCCGAGTAGGGTTGCGTACCGCCCATCCAACTGGTTGTGAGGTTGAGGTTATCCTGGTTATTGGCCTTGTCGCGGGTCGCGGCCGTTGCAGGGAGACACACAGCCGCCCATGCGGCCAGACTGACACACACCACCTTCTGCAGTCGATTAGACATGTTTTTTTCTCCTGTTACACATGACAATTCGTCCTTGAATGTCACCACACTACCTGAAACAACCGAACCCCGCTATTGGCGGATCCGCCAATAGGCGCAATCAGGCCTTGAGGATGCCGCTCTCGAAGCCGCGTGCCACGGCTGCGGCGCGGTCTGCGGCGTCGAGCTTCTCCATGATCGCGGCCACGTGCGCCCGCGCGGTACGCTCGGAGATGCCGAGCAGTTTGCCGAGCTCGTCATTGGTGAAGCCCTGCCGGACCAGGCCGAGCACCTCCACCTCGCGCCGGGACAGCTCGCCGCGCTCTGCGTCCGCGGCGAGCCGCTGGGAAACGGCGACGCTGACAGCCCCGCTCCCGGTATGTACGCTG
The DNA here is from genome assembly GCA_964434815.1 of uncultured Lentisphaeraceae bacterium. Taxonomy (GTDB): domain Bacteria; phylum Verrucomicrobiota; class Kiritimatiellia; order RFP12; family UBA1067; genus CAYSXF01. The sequence goes on along the minus strand of CAYSXF010000194.1, from coordinate 1,180 downwards.
CGGATGGCTGCCACCAGCTCGGCCCTGCGGATGTTCTTGGTGACGTACCCCGCCGCGCCGGCCTTGAGCGCGTGGCGGATGTCCTCCTGCGCCTCGGACGAGGAGAGCATCAGCACGCGCGCTTCAGGAAACGCCTCTTTCAGCCGCCGCAGGGTCTCGATGCCGTCGATGCCGGTCAGGCTCACGTCCAGCAGCACCACGTCCGGCCGGTGCTGCCGCCAGAGCGCCAGCGCCGATTCTCCGTCGTCCGCCTGCGCCACCACGCTGAATCCGGGCTCAAGGCCCAGCAGGTTGGCGAGCCCCGCGCGCATCACCGCGTGGTCGTCCACAAGCATCAGCCGGATAGGCGATGTGTCCGACCTCTGAGCATCTTCTTTCATGGTCATGTGAGAGAGTATATTATTATCAGACCGCTCTCCGCTATTGGCCGATCCGCCAATGCCCCGGGCTTTCACGTTAACTCCTTGTCAACGGCTTTGAGCGCCACGCGAACATGGACCGTGGTGCCCTGCCCCGGCGCGCTCTCGACCCGCACGGTGCCGCCGAGGCGATCGGCCCGCTCCCGCATGACGCTCAGCCCGAAGTGCCCTTCCCCCGGCCCCTGCTGCGCGCCGAGGGTGAAACCCGCGCCATCGTCGCGGACCACGGCTACGAGGGCGGACGCGGCCGCATCCGCACGCACGGTGATGCGGACGGTTTGGGGACGGCCGTGCCGCAAGGCGTTGTAGAGCGCCTCCTGCACGATCAGCAGCAGGTTGCCCCCGACAAAGTCCGGCACCTCCTCAAGCGGCCCCTCGGCCTCCACCTCGATGCGCGCCGGATACCCGGTGCCCACGTGCGCCGCCAGCGCCTGGAGCGCCTGAGGGAATGTCTGCCCGTGCAGCGGCAGGCTGCGCAAGGCCCACACCGAGCCGCGCAGCTCATCCACCCCGTGGTCCACCATGCGCCGCGCCACCGCGAGCTGCGTGCCCGCGCCCTCCCCGCTTACCTCGCAGGCTTCCAACTGGAAACCGATGCCGCCCAAGGTCTGAAGCAGCGTGTCGTGCAGGTTCGCGGCCAGCCGGTTGCGCTCACGCAGCGTGGTCTGGAACTCCACGGCGGCCTCGTGGCGACCGCGCATCTCCTCCGCCAGCCGCGCGGTCTGGACAGCCACCCGGCGGCGCAGCAGCGCACTCCACCC
>CAYSXF010000193.1:0-7226 GCA_964434815.1 uncultured Lentisphaeraceae bacterium | reverse complement strand
GTCCATCATTCCTAGGGCATCGTTCACCTCGCCGCCCAGATTCTCAATCTGCCCCTGGCAGGCGTACGGCTTCACCCCCGGCAGGCACTCGCCCGCGGAGAACAGCTCCTCGCCCCGCAATGCCGGGGCCATGATCGTATAGCCGCGCTTGGCGATCTGCGCCAGCCACGCCAGCGAATACGCCGGCACCCCGAACGCCGCCCCGTGCAGATAGAGGATTGGCGGGTATTTCCCCGGCGCCGACGGCCACAGCACGACCCCATACAGCTTCAGCTTGTCCACCTCGTATTCGACGATCCGCGCGTTCACCCCTGCCGGCGGCTTCCCCTCCGGCCCGAAGTACGCAGAGAGATCCGGCACCGCGAACGGCTCCAGCCAGGTCAGCGTCACCCCCGTCGGATTCGCCGGCCGCGGCGCCACCGGCAGCGGCGTCAGCGCCTTCAGCGACGCCATCGCGTGCAGGTACAGCTTCTCCTTCTGCGCCTCCGCTTCCGGCCCCGCCACCTTTTCCGCCGCGAACCAGTCGGTCAGCGCAGCGGATACGTCCAAGCCATCCGTCATCGGCTGCTGCAGCCGGCAGGCCAGATTATGACGATACGTCGCCGACACCACGCGCCCCGGCTCTGGCGTCCCCTGAGCCAAGCCCGACATCACCGCCACGCTGGCCCACAGCGCCACGACGCACCTCGACCGGCTACACCTCGTCAATGCGCGCCAGCGCCCCTGTGACCGTTTCAGATTCCGCATGATCGACTCGTCTTAAGAATGGTTTTTCGTGTGCGACTTTGAAGATGCGCCGGTGCCCGCCTGGGCGGTTTTCGCTTCCGACCCTGAAAACGGCCCCATCGTACGCCCTTTTGAATTCCGCCGTCAACACCGGGCGTCAAGAATCCCCGGTTGCGCGGAAGCGCGTGCTCGCCTTTCCCCTCTTCGGTGTCGTTCATTATGAGGCGGCCCTGGGCTGGGAGGGTGGACAGTAAGCTGTTTTTCTGCCATACTTTTTTGTATTTGAATCAGGCAAGTGCCTAGGTTCGCGACGTGCTCGATTAGGGAGATTACACTGTGATTAGACAATGGATTTGCGTCATTGGATGCGTGAGCTTAAGCGTTTCGGCTGTCGTTTCGCCGCAGACGGCGGTCGCACAGGAGCCGGCGCCCGCGCTGGTTGGCTCTGCTGCTCCGGACTGGCCGCAATGGCGCGGTCAGCACCGTGACGGGATTTCCTCGGAGACGGGGCTGTTGCAATCCTGGCCTGAAGGCGGTCCGAAGCTGCTGTGGAAAGCCTCTGGCATCGGCCGGGGCTACTCGGCCCCGATCATTGCGGCTGGCGGAGTCTATGTCACGGGCGACCAAGACAAAGAATTGGTCATCAGCGCGTTCACGCTGGATGGCCAGCCGCGCTGGAAGACCGCAAACGGCGAGCCTTGGAAGAAATCGTTTCCCGGAGCCCGGTCGTCCTGCTGCTTCGACAGCGGCAAGCTGTATCACATGAACGCCCAGGGCAACTTAATGTGCCTGGATGCCGCGACGGGCGGCGTGGCATGGGCCGTGAATGTGCTCGAGCGATACGACGCGAAGAACATCACGTGGGGCATCAGCGAATCCGTGCTGGTGGATGGCGACTGCGTGTTTGCGACGCCGGCGGGCGCCAAGGGGCTGATGGTGGCCCTCGACAAGCGGAGCGGCGCTCCGGTTTGGGCTACGCCGGCGCTCGAAGGCGAGCAAGCCTCTTACTCGTCGCCGATCCTCGTCCAGGCTGGCAAGCGCAAGCTGCTGGTCAACGGCGGCTCGAAGAACGCGTTTGCCGTGGACGCTGCGACGGGCAGCCTGGTTTGGCAGCTGCCGCAAGTGGATCCCAAAAACACGGTCAACACCACGCCGGTGCTGTGCGGACGGATGCTGCTGTTCACCAACTCCAGCCGCGATTACGGCGCGGTGTTCGGCGTCCGGCTGGACGACGGCCCGGCGTCGCGGGCGTGGACCCGCGAGCTGAGGATCAGTCACGGCGGGACGGTCTGCGTAGACGGCCGGCTGTACGGGGCCAGCAGCCGCGGCGACATGCTCGGCTGGGTAGCGGTCGACGCGCAGACCGGCAATCCGACACAGGTGAAACCGGCGGGCGACCAGTCCGACGGCGCGGTGATCTACGCCGACGGGCGGTTCTATTGTCTGACCGTGCGGGGCCTGATGACGCTGCAGGAACTGACGCCTGCAGGACTCCGGACCGCAGGCACGTTCCAGTTGAAGACAGAAGGCAAAGGGCAGGACGCCTGGGCTCATCCCGTCGTGTGCCAAGGCCGGCTGTTCCTGCGGTATCACGATGCGCTGTACTGTTACGACGTCCGCCGGTGACCGGGGGATGCGGCGGCTGGTGAGGGAACGCGAAGGGCGTGAAGCGTGCGCTACGACTTCGTCAGATGCCAGCCGCTGCCGAATCGACATGCGTAAGCGCGGAGCGAAACGCCGCTCTCTTTGCGGATGATGGTAGCGCGGCGCTTGGCATCCTTCTCCGTTTGGTATGCGTCTTTCTGCTGGCCGTCACTCCCGGCGCAGTAAGTGCACTTCGCTGAAGGTGTTTGCCGATTGGCGGGAGACAGGTGCCATTTGTTGCAGACGCGGCAGAGATAGGGCGTGAGGCGCCGTTTATAATGCTCGCTGGCGTAGAGAGCCGCCGCCTGCGCATCGCTCTCAGAGCCGTACTCTGTGAGCGGCTTTTCTTTAGTTTTTCCGATACAGGTCTTACTTTTCAGGCTCATAAAAATCGTTCTGACGATTACGCGCTTAGCGGCATGGCTCCGCAATCATCAGACCACTTGTAGAACGGTAACACACACGCTGCTCAGGCTACAAGCGCGTTTCGTACCGGAATCTTGCACATTGCCCCACACGTAGCAGTGTGCTATGTTGTTCACATGATCTCAACCCGTGAGTCGGGCCGTGATCCGATCTGATGCGCACACTAAGGGTCTGAAGGAAAATATGGCACGGTATAGAATCATCGCGTGTCACGTGCTATGGCGGGAGCTGTGTTACTATGCGTCCTTGTCCGGAAACGTGTTTGATTTCCATTTCCTCAAACAGGGTTTGCACAATACGCCTGATCTGCTGCGGAGCGAGCTCCAGCGCGCCATTGACGAGACGGACGGCGAGTTCTCTGCGATTCTGATCGGATACGGTCTTTGCAGCAACGGCATCGAAGGGATCGTGGCGCGCAAGGCACGTTTGGTCGTGATGCGGGGACACGACTGCATCACTTACCTGCTCGGGTCGAGGGAGCGGTATCAGCGGTATTTCGACGAGCATCCCGGAACATACTGGTATAGCCCCGGCTGGATCGACTCGGGCACGCAGCCCAGCCAGGAGCGCTATGAGGGAACCTATCAGGCCTACGTCGAGAAATACGGGGCAGACAACGCCCAGTACCTGATGGACATGGAGCAGGGATGGTTCAAGAAGTACGCCAACGCCGCCTATGCGGACCTGGGCGTTGGGGAGAGCGCTCATTACAGGGAGTACACCCGGCAGTGCGCGGGATGGCTGGGATGGAGTTGCGACGAACTTCAGGGCGATCCGCGGCTCGTGAAGAGGCTCGTGGAGGGTGACTGGAATTCGGATGATTTCCTGACTGTGGAGCCGGGGCAGAGGATCGTGGCCTCGCATGATGACCGCATCATCAGGGCGCAAGGCGAGATAACGCCGCAGGTCCCGATGGCGGCGCCGGTCTAGCTCGCGCCGACGTGTGGCTGATTTCTGAGGATATTAGGGATGTTGTCCTGATGTTGCCGGATTGATGTTGTAACTTCTGGTTCAGAGAATCGCACCTAGAGAGAATGGCTATGACTTATTGGCTCAAACGATTTCTGCTCGGTCTCGTAACAGCGATGGCCGTGCACGTGTCGTCCATGGGCGCGCAGGTTGCGACCAACGTGTTCTATGTAGCGACAAGCGGAAACGATGCCTGGTCGGGCTCGCTGGCGCAGCCCAACGGCCAGCAGACAGATGGACCGCTCGCTTCGCTGGAAGGCGCGCGCAACGCCATCCGCCGTCTGCGCGGCCAGCCGGCCTCTCAGTGGCCGGTGCGCGTCGAGGTGGGCGACGGAACCTACGCGCTGACGGCACCGTTGTCTCTCGGGCTTTCCGACAGCGGCGGACTGACGAACCCCATCGCCTATCAAGCGGCCTCAGGCACGCACCCCGTCCTCAGCGGCGGCAGGCGCATTCACGGCTGGACGCGCGGCTCGAGCGGGCTTTGGACGGCGTTCGTGCCCGGAGTCGCGAGCGGCACCGAGTATTTCGAGCAACTGTTCATTGACGGCAGGCGTGCCCAGCGTGCGCGGTCGCCGAACAGCGGCTACTATTTCACCTCGGCTATCGTTTCGGCGGCCAGCAACCGCGCTTTTGTCGCTGTTTCGGCGGATGTCGCGCCGCTGCACGCGCTCAGCGGGCTGGCGTTCAGCGACGCCACGATCGTCGTATACCACAACTGGGAGACGTCGCGGCACCGGCCCGTTTCGCTGGATTCGGGAGAGACGCTGACCTTCACCAACAGCGCGCCGTGGGCATTCAGCGCCGGACAGCGCTATCAGATTGAGAACATAGCCGCTGCGCTGGATGAGCCGGGCGAGTGGTTTTTGGCCCGCGACGGCACGCTGAGCTACTGGCCGCTGCCTGGGGAGGATATGAATACGGCGGAGGTCATCGCGCCGTACACCGAGAGCTTCGTCGAAATCGCGGGTGATTCTGCCAACGGCCTGTTCGTCCAGTATCTCACCTTCCAGGGCTTGAGCTTTCAGCACGGACAGTACGTGCTGCCGGCGCAGGGGCACGCGTCGAGTCAGGCGGAGACAGACCTGCCCGCAGTCATCACCCTCAACGGCGCGCGCAATGTGGCGTTTGTTGACTGCGAGGTCGCCCACATTGGCCGGCACGCGGTCGCGATGCAGCGCGGCTGCCGCGATTGCCTGGTATCCCGCTGCTATCTGCACGACCTCGGAGCGGGCGGCATTTACATCGGTGAAACGACCCAGCGCGCAAGCACCAACGACCGCACGAGTTTCATCACTGCGGACAACAATATCATCCGCGCCGGAGGGCGGATTCACGCGGGCTCGATCGGAGTGTGGATCGGCAACAGTGCCGACAACAGCGTCACTCACAACGAGATCTCGGACTTCTACTACACCGGTGTCTCTGCGGGCTGGACGTGGGGTTACGGCACGGCGCTGGCAGTCCGCAATCACATCGACGGAAACCACATTCACCACCTGGGATGGGACGTGCTGAGCGACATGGGCGCGGTCTACACGCTCGGCGTGTCGCCCGGTACGACCGTGAATCAGAACTACGCGCATCACATCTCCAGCTATTCCTACGGCGGCTGGGGCCTGTACAACGACGAGGGCAGCAGCGGCATTCTGTTGGCGAGCAATCTCGTTCACGACACCAAGAGCGGCGGCTATCACCAGCATTACGGGGAGACGAACACCGTGCGCAACAATATCTTCGCCCACGGTGTCACCGCTGAGCTCCAGCGCTCGCGCCTAGAGACCAACCATGTCTCGTTCGTCTTTGAAAACAACATCGTGTATTGGCCCAGCGGCACCTTGCTTTACTCGCAGTGGTCGGACACGGCGTTCTTCCTGATGCGCAGCAACCTCTACTGGCAGGTCAGCAGCACCAACATCAGTTTCAACGGTAACACCTTTGCCCAGTGGCAGACCCTCGGAGAAGACCGCGGCTCGCGGATCACCGATCCGCTGTTTGTGGATGGCATGAACCGCGACTTCCGGCTGTCCGCCACCGGCGCCGTGGCCTCCGTCGGTTTCCGGCCCTTCGATTGGACCACCGCAGGCGTATATGGCGATGCGGCGTGGCGTGCGAAAGCCCGTCTTCCGAGCGCGCCGGATTCGCTGCCCGTGCCCGTGTCGTTTGCCCCGTTCGACTACAACGAAGACTTCGAAAGTCTCGTCATCGGAGCGCCTCCCCGGAACGTGTCTGTTTATGGCACGGACGGGGGCGCCAGCGTAGGGGTGGTCTCCAACATCCCCGCTTTTGGCACGCGCTGTCTGGCGGTGACCGATGCGCCGGGGCTTGCGCAAACGTTCTACCCGTTTTTCAACTACACCCTTTCAGATCTGACGGGGAACCTCAATTATGCGTTCAACATTCGGTTGTCCGCCGACACGAAGATGTATCACGAGTGGCGCGATTATCCGGGGGGCAGCTACGTGGCAGGGCCGTCGCTGTGGTTCGACCACTGTCAGCTCAAGGTGGCTGGGGCCGTGCTTGCGAACGTTCCCTCTAACCAGTGGCTGCGCGTGGAAGTCTGGTGCAGCACCACGAACTACGCCAGTCAGGGCTGGAAGCTGGGCCTGACGCTTCCCGCACAGAGCACGCAATGGTACGCCAACCTGCATACGGGTAGTAACCTTTGGTCCAGGCTGAACTGGATGGGGTGGGTGAGCGAGGCGACCAACACGACCACGTTCTGGCTGGACAACTTCAGCATGACCAACCCGCCCACTTATCTTCAAAACCCGACGCCGCCCGCGCCGGTCATTTCCGGCCTCGTTGACCGCGCCGTCGCTGAAGACACCTCCACCGGCCCGGTCTCTTTCACTGTTGCGGATGCCGCGGCTCCGGCCAGCCTGCTCACTCTGAGCGCAAGCAGCGGCAACACCCGCCTGTTGCCGGACAGCAACATCGTCTTAGGCGGCAGCGGCACAAACCGCACGGTCACGCTGACGCCCGCACCGGATGAAACCGGAGTTGCGACTGTCCGAGTCACGGCGGACGACGGGACATTCTATGCGACGGACGCCTTTCAACTGACTGTCACGCCGGTGGGCGGCGACGCGATGCGCTCCGTTGTGCTGACAAGCCCCACGTGCGATTTTACGAACGCCACATCCGTTCTGGTGGCTGCGGCTACCGACGATCCCGGCGGCGTTCTGGCATGGATTGATTTCTTTGCGGACGGCCAGGTTCTGGCGCATTCCAGCGGCGCGCCCTTCGCGCTGAGTTGGACCGGCCTCGCGCACGGGCCGCACACGCTCGTAGCGGTGGCGCGCGACACATGGGGGCGAAGCTTGGCCTCCGCACCAGTGGCCTTCACTAACTTCGTTCAGCCGCTGCCCGCGACGCTGATTCCGGGCGGCGCGACGTGGCGCTATTTCGACCGCACCAACGACCTCGGCGCCGCCTGGCGCAGCAACGCCTTCAGCGAT
>CAYSXF010000192.1:5462-7230 GCA_964434815.1 uncultured Lentisphaeraceae bacterium | reverse complement strand
GCCAAGGAAGGTTTGGACGGCTACCTGTTCGAGTCCTACGCGCAAGGCTGGAATTCCTTCGCTTCTGACTTTTGGGCGTTGGGGCGCTTGTGCTGGGACACCTCGCTGGATGCGGACCGGCTCCAGCAGGAGTATTTCGAACTCCTGTTGGGGGCGCAGTCATCCGCGCTCTGCGCGTTCTATCGCGAGTATCCGCGCCGAATCGCCCAAGAGATGCGGGGCGTTGCCACCGGCGGCGGGCCTTATGGCGAAATGCACTGGATGCATCGGATGCCGCAGGCGGCTGAGGCGTATACCGCGGCCCTCCGGTCCATCCCGTCCGACGGACTGCCGCCGGCCGGGCAGGAGTGGCTGTTGCGCCAGCGGCAGGTGGTCGAAATCATGGACGAGATCCGGTGCCGCTCCGCCAATCCGCCCGTTGGCATCCTCGGATCCAGCAAACCCGAGGACATCCTGTTCCTCTGCGAGAAGGCCCTGCACGCCACCAAGGGCGTGGACGGAATCTTCTTTGCCCGCTGGCAACTGGCGGGTCTCTTTAGGAAGATGTATGCGGGGGGACAGGCCGAAGGCTGCGCGCTTCCGGATTCTTTCAACGCCGAAACGCGTGCCCTTTTCCGCGACGGAAAGATTTGGGACACCCTCGCCGCGTGGGAAGATGCGGGACGTTTTCCGCGCGATTCCGAGGATCCCGACCGGCAGATCAGGGAGATTCTCCTTCGAGCGATAAGTCAGGCGCGTGCGGACATGAGTTCAAACAGGAGTACACAGCAATGAAAACAGGCTTTGACAGAATCAGCCGACGAGCGTTCCTGGAGACCACCTTGGCCGCGTCCGCTTACGGTTTGTCCGGATCCCGACACGCGCTGGGCGCAGAGACGGGCACGTTGCCGCCGGTGCGTCAGATCACGCGCGGGCCGAAGTTTCACTGGCGCGGGTACTACGACAAGCTGCTTTTCGACCCGACAAACAAGCTCGTGCTTGCGAACGAGGTGGATTTCGAGGGCCGGTCGCCGACGGCTGACGATTCGCTGCGGGTCGGCATGATTGATCTGTCCGGCGGTGACGCTTGGCACGAACTCGGGTCGACGCACGCCTGGAACTGGCAGCAGGGCTGCATGCTGCAGTGGGTGCCCGGCTCGGCAAGCGAGGTCGCGTGGAACGACCGCGAGGGCGACCGGTTCGTCTGCCATGTTCTGGATGTGAAGAGCGGGAAGAGGCGGACGCTGCCCAATCCGTTCTATTGCCTCAGCCCCGACGGGCGCTGGGGCTTCGCGCCGGATTTCCGGCGGCTCAACGACACGCGTCCGGGCTACGGCTATGCGGGCATTCCCGATCCGAACAAAGAGGTACTCGCGCCCGACAACGCGGGCATCTGGAAAATGGACATGATGACCGGCGAGCAGAAGCTGCTCTTCACTTTTGCCGACGCAGTGAAGATTCCTTTCACGGGCCGCACCGACGCCGCGTTCAAACCGGATTCGAAGCACTGGTTTAACCACCTGCTCTGCAACAACGACGGCACGCGGCTGTTCTTCCTGCACCGCTGGCGCGCGCCGGGCGACAAAACCTTCTTTACGCGGGCGCTCACAATGAACACGGATGGCACCGGGCTTTACGTGCTCGATCCGTGGGGCGGCACCTCGCATTTCGTCTGGCGCGATGCGAAGCACATCTCCGCATTTGCCTGGCACCCGTCCCACGGGGAGCGTTTCTACCTCTACGAAGACAAGACGGACAAAGTCGAGGCCATCGGTCCGGACGTGATGAC
>CAYSXF010000192.1:0-5452 GCA_964434815.1 uncultured Lentisphaeraceae bacterium | reverse complement strand
AACGGCCACAACACTTACATCGTGAACACAAACAACGAGTGGATGCTCAATGACACCTATCCGGACAAGGAGCGGTTCCAGCATCCGTACCTCTATCATATCCCCTCAAACCGCCGCGTGCCGCTCGGCCACTTCCTTTCACCCAAGGAATACAGCGGTGAGTGGCGCTGCGACACGCATCCGAGCGCCAGCCGCGACGGTAAGCTGGTCACGATCGATTCGCCGCACAACGGAGGCCGTCAGTTGTACCTGATCGACATCAACGGGATTGTCTGATTTTGCCACGGCGTGCTGGCGGTTCCGTCGCACAACGCCGCGCTTGACCTGTCACGCAGCGCCCGGGGTTGTCACCGCCCGGCCCCGGTTTTTTCACAGTATTTCTGCTGGAGATAAGTGCGCCTAGTCTGTCTGCGTTTCGCTTACTGGTGGTTGAAGAGCGGGCGGATGCAGTAGTGGTCAGCGGTGGCTAGGATACGAAACAAGTGCTGTTGCCGAGAGAGACGGTATGCAAGGAAGATGTCATGCCGTAAAAGGCATTTGGCCGTGACAGTTCGAGGTATCACGCAGTTGATCGAGGTGCGGTGACAGTGAGTGTCAGGGCTGGCGGAGCGAGGCGAGTGCGTCGGCGATTTCTCGCCCTTTGGCCTCGATCAGGGCGATGAGGTCTGCGGGCGTGCGGTCGTCCACCTCGGGCTTCTTGTTGGGGTTCACGGCCTTGAGGTCGTAAACGGCGTCCTCGATCTCTTTGGCCTTGGCAGCGAGGTCGCGGGCGTCACGGGTGAGCGTGACTATTGCGGTCTCAGCCTCGGTGATCGCTTTCTCTTTCCGGGGTTTGGCCTTCTTGAGTTCCTTGAGGCGCTCGTTGAGTTGCGCGGCTTTTTGCGCTTTGGTGTGGGACTGTTCTTTGAGCGGACGGGCCTCGTCGGAAGCGATGTTCTTGCGTTCGTCCATATCGACAGTCCAGGAGAGCGGGCTGTCGGCACGGCCGGGAAGCAGCCGGAAGAACTCTTCAAAGTGCTTGAGCGTGAACGGCGTCTTTTTGAGGATCTTGACGTCGGACAGGTCGTAGTACCAGATCTTGGTCGTGGGCTGGCCCTTGGTGAAAAAGAGCAGGTTGGTCTTCACACCCGCGCCGGCCGCGTTGAAGACGCCGCCGGGCAGGCTGACCACGCACCAGAGGTCGCACTCATCGAGCAGTTTGCGCTTGGTCTTGGTGAAGGCGTCCTCGTTGGTGCGGAAGAGCAGGCCTTCGTCGAGAACCACGCCGCATCGCCCGCCCTCGCGCAGGCTGCGGATGATGTGCTGCAGGAAGAGGACTTGGGTCGCGCCGGTCTTGTAGTCAAAGCCGGTCTGGGCGTCCTTGCCCTCCTTGCCGCCGAAGGGCGGGTTGGTCAGGATCACGTCGAAGGTCTGGGGCGCGTCGGCGAAGAGGCCGCCGTAGGTCTCCTGCCCGGTGAGGGTGTTGCCGTGCCAGAGATTCGGTTTGTCGATGCCGTGGAGCACGAGGTTGGCCAGCGCGATGGGATAGATGAGGTTCTCTTTTTCGCGCCCGAAAAAGGCGTTATGCTTGAGGTTTTCAAGCTGGGTGGCGTTGACCTTCTTGCCTAAGTTCGCATGGATGTGCTCGTAGCTCTGTGCGAGGAAGCCGCCTGTGCCGCAACTGGGGTCGTAGACGGTATCGTCGGCTGTTGGGTTGACGACTTTGACCATCGCCGAGATGACCTGGCGGGGCGTGAAGAACTGGCCGCCGTCGTTGCCCTTCTCGCCCATCTTAAGGAGCAAACCCTCGTAGACCTGCGAGAGGGTGAAGACGTGCGTGGCGTCCACGGTCTCGGTCGACAACTGGTGGACCTTGTCCAAGACGTCCTGGAAATTGCGCTCGGTGTCGATGCGCACGCGGTCGACGCCGGTCATGATCTCGCTGATGACCTTCTGACGCGGGGTGGCGTCGGGGATGTTCTTCAGCCGTTTGCGGTGCGGCAGCAGGTCGGCGTTGACGAAATTGAAGAACGAGCCGGATGCGGATTTCTTGAGGGCGAGACGTTTCCAGCCGGGCGCGGGCTCGGCGGCGTCCTCGGCGGGCGGCGCGCCCCAGTCGCGCCAGCGGAAGGGCGAGGCGAGTGAGGGACGGAAGGTGCCGCCCACGGCGGCCATCTCCTGCTCCTCGCGCTGCTCGCGCTCGTCGAGGATGCGCAGGAAAAGGATCCACGTCAGTTCGGGGACGTACTGCATGGCCCCGGCGCAGTTACCGCGCCGCATGATGTCGCAGATGCTCTTGACGGCCTGATCCACCGACTGCTGCGTGGCGTGGCGCTTTGCGGGCGCTTTCTGGGGAGCGTCTTTCTTGGGTGCGGTCTTGGCGGGTCGGGGCATGTTCATTTCCTCGGATAACAGTCGCTGGAATCAGGGGCGTCTGGCGAGCCTTCCTTGACCCACGCAGCCTGTAGTGAGCTTTCCAGTTCCTTGCGGAGTTCTTCACGGTTCGGCAAGTAGAGCTGGTACTTCTGCACGAAAAGCTGGCTGTTCATCTGATAGGTGGCGTACTCCACCAACAGTTCATCCTTCTGGCGGCTGAGGATAATTCCGATCGGCGGATTGTCCCCCTCCACGTTCTCCTCGTTCGCGAAATAGCCCAGATACATGTTCATCTGGCTGATGTCGTAATGCTGCACCTCGTTCATTTTGAGGTCAATCAAGACGAAACAGCGCAGAATGCGGTGGTAGAAGACCAAATCCACCCGGTAATGGGTGTTGTTCAGCGTGATCCGATACTGGCGTCCGATGAAGGCGAAGCCCTTGCCCAGTTCCAGAAGGAATAGCTGAAGGTGGTCGCAGAGCAGGCTTTCAAACTGAGTTTCTGAAACGTGATAGGGCTCAGGAATCTTGAGGAACTCGAAGATGTAGGGTTCGCGCAGAATGTCGGCTGGCTGCTCGATGATTTGCCCTTGAGACGCTAGCTTCAGGATCGCCTCCCGGTCTTTACTGGCGGCGAGGCGCAAAAAGAGAGCACTTTGTTTCTGTCGGATAAGCTCACGTATCGACCAGCGTTCGTTGATGCTCTGCTTTTCGTAGAACCCGCGTTCCAGCGGGTCATCAATTTTTAGGAGTTCCACAATGTGCGACCAACTCAATTGGTGCGACACCGTCGCACTTATTGGGTAGGCGAGATAAAACTGGCGGAATCGGATCACGTTGCTTCGGCTGAAACCTCTTCCGTGGCGCAGGGTGAGATCCCGCGCGAGGTTGTCGATCAGGGCTTTGCCATATTCCGCCTTGGCCTTGCCGGCCTGTTCGTATTCGACAATGTCGTGGCCGACCGTCCAATAGGTCTCGACCATGTGGCGGTCAACGGCCTGAATGGCAAGCTGCCGACCCTTTTCGTAGGTTTCGGAAATCCGGTCCAGCAGATGCTGATAAGCCGGGGTGGCTGCCAATCCGCCAGAAGTGTTGTTTATCGGATATTCATTCATGGTGACAATCCCCGCACAATGTCGCCGGTATCAGTCGAGAAAATCCGAAACAGTGTCTCGGATTTCTCCTGTTCACGCAAGGTTCTTGAGTCCATTCGACAGACAGTGTCTGTTGAATCCGATATGTGCTGCAAGTCTCATTGAAAGGCCTTCGCATGTCTTACAACTCTCCGTTGAATGCGCGGCGCAGGAGCGCGGCGGGAAGGGCGTTGATCGCGGCCAGTTCGGCTTCGGCTGCGGCGCGGGCCTGCTCGGCTGTGGTTATCTGCGCCCGTAATATGTCCGCAAGGCGGCGTTGTTCAGCGAGAGGCGGAACGCACACACTGAAATTCTTTACGGTGGGGAAGTAGATCGTCTTGTGGACCGCGCCACTGCCGAGATCGCGGATCTTCTCGCGGCTGGCGATCAGGAGATAGAGCAAGAACCAAGGCGCGAGCGCGTCACCGCACACCCAGTTGACGAAATCCTGGCTGGTACACATCGGCCGGCCCATGACTGTAAAGAAGCCGACAGACGCCGTGCGCGACATGCAGACGGTGTCTTTGGGGAGAAGCACCGACGACGAGTTCGCGAGGCCGAGTTCGTTGGTGTGTTCGGCGGTGTCCTGCGCCTCGTGTCCATCCAAAACTCGGATGTCCGCCAACTGAAGCCACGGGACAGTGCCTTTCCAAAATTCACTGTGGTAACGGCTGGGCGTGTGCCCTGTCGCAAGACGCGCGATGTCGGTGAGGCGGTGCCATTTCCATCCCGGTTTAACAGGTATTTGCGGAGTGACGGGCGAAGCTGTGAAAACAGGTATGACGCCAAACACCGCGCGGAGAAAGGCTGTGGGCAGGGCCTTGACCGCAGCCAGACGCGCTTCGGCTGCCGCACGGGCTTTGTCCACCGCCGCCATCTGTTCTTTGAGTATGCCTGCGATGCGTTGCTGCTCGGCAAGAGGTGGGAGTGGAATATCCAGCTTCAGAAGCTTGTCATTCTTTATGGCGCTCTGACCTATCCAGCGGTTACATATCGCAGCAAAGACGCCTTCTTGCCACAAATTGACTAGCCAATAAGCAAGATAACCTGGGTCTAACTTGTTGTCGTCTGTTCTAAGTCTTGTATAGTGATTGCTGAAGACAACTGGCTCTTTGTAACAATCAAATAGCGCACTTTTTCCAACCAGTTCGGTACTGTTTGTATTGTTGAACAGCACGTCGTTTTTCTTAAGCAAAAACTTTTCGAATGGATGGCAATGTGAAGGTATTCTGACTAAGTTTTCCCAAACAAAATCGCCGCCAGTATTGAGATTCTGCATCCGTATCTGGATGATTCCCGCTTCGTCTCTTTGGCCGCACGCAAAACCAGCCATGGCCTCAGTAACTAAATGATCAATCTTTTCCCAGCGCCAGCCGGGCGGGAGATCTTTTTGCGCGTGTTTGTGCGTGGCGGCACTCATGCGGCGAACATCCGTGCTTTGGTTTCACGCAGGAGGTCGGCGGGCGTGCCGGCGGCCTTGAGCGCTTCGAGGCCGCCTGCGGCTTTGACCTCGGGCGTCTGGAAGATGTGGCGCATTTCGAGCACGTCGGTGCCGCCGCTGGCGAACTGGCGGGCGATGGCGCGGATGGTCGCGGCGGCGGGCGGCGGCAGGGCGTTGAGCCACTCCTCGTGCTTGTAGGCGAAGGCGAGGGCGCGGTCCTCGCGGGTGCGGGGCGAGAGGCCCCAGCCGAGTTCGGCCAGCACGTCGTAGAGATCGTAGTCGTCGCGCTCCTCCACGCGGCGCAGGACCGTGGGCAGGTAGCCGGGGCGGTTCAGGAATTTGAGCAGTTCGTCCCGGGAGGGAGGATCGACCCAGCGGGAGCGGAAATCGGCGAGGGTGTGGACTTCGGCGACGAGGCGTTCGGCGAGGCGGGCCTTGTACTCGTCCAGCGGGACGGGCATGGCCTTGCCGTCCACGTCGGCCACGATGAAGCGGCCGGCCTCGGTGACATGGACCTCGAAGC
>CAYSXF010000191.1:4210-7257 GCA_964434815.1 uncultured Lentisphaeraceae bacterium | reverse complement strand
TACACCTCTCTATTCGTCGGCAGCGTCAGATGTGTATAAGAGACAGGAGAAGATGGCCCGGTGAACTGGCACGCTGGGAGAAGAGCGGCATCCGGCTGGCTCCGCCCCATCTATTTAAGCAGAATGTTTTGAGAAAATATGCGAAGAAATTCAATCTGCGCGTACTGGTTGAATCCGGAACCTGTTATGCCGATATGGTTGAAGCGATGAAAAATGAATTCGATCGCATCTATTCGGTTGAAGTGAGCCCCTACCTGTATGGCAAATGTTTAAAACGCTTCGGCAAGCTTAAACACATCACGCTGCTACAAGGTGACAGTGGCGTCGTCTTGAAGAGTATCATGGAGAAAATCGATCAGCCGGCCCTGTTCTATCTCGATGGCCACTACTCTGGTGGCATGAGCAGCAAAGGCGCGAAGGAAACGCCAATCTGTGAAGAGTTGCACGCCATTCTGCGCGCCAAACCGTTGAATCATGTGATCGTGATCGACGACGCTCGCTGTTTCGGGGCCGACCCGGATTATCCGTCATTAGAAGAATTGCGTAATCTGGTTGAAGCGGATCGAAAAGGGCTGCATATAGAAGTCGAAGACGACTGCATACGGATCACGCCGAAGATCTGACGTGGACACTTTTCCGCCCCACAACTCAGCGTGTGCAGATGCAATAGTTATACCTTGCCGACGCAGAGCCAGTCCATCTGAGCTACGGCATCCCAGTCGTATTGTGCCGCGCAGCGCCTCCCTTGCTCCGTCATCTGGGCATGCCGCACCGGATCGCTCAAAATATCGCACAGCGCCTTCGCGAAAGCGTGGTAATCCCCTTCTGGCACCGTCAGTAGCGCATCGCCATAGACACGCCGATACACCGGCAGATCATAGGCAACCACGGGCAGTCCGCAGGCCATCGCCTCGCAAACTGCGATCCCCCACCCCTCTTCGTGACTCGGCGCAAACATGACTCGGGCCTGCTTAATCTTTTTGATATAGACATCAAAGGGAACCCACCCTTCCGCAGGTTTGAAAATTTCGATAACTTTTTCCAAGCCTTCTTTTCGGATCTGCTTGGCCAGTTGCGCCTCGCCCGCCATACCCCCCATTAGCCGCAGTGTCGTCCCAGGGCGGAGTTCCTGCACATGTCTCCAAACCGGAACGACATCGAGGCTTCCCTTGTTCGGCCGCACTCCGATCATGACAGCGTCGAACGTTTTGGCGCATTCCGGCACGTTCGCGATCGGCCCCACATCGATACCATTCAGCATTTTGCGTATTCGGTCTGGCGGCATCCCCAGCTCCCGCAACCGTCTCTCGACAAGATCGCCCGCTTCCGAATCGAGCACCCACGCTTGGTCGGAAAAGCGCGCAATCCTGCGTAGGCTCCACTCCTGCATCCGCCAGGTCATCTCGTTGAACAGGCGATTCCCTGGCCGCTGCGATGGATGCAGCTCTTTGTGATGAATCCACGCGATCCATCGCGCCTCAGACCGTTTCCGTTTAATCACACAGGCAGCCGCCACATCGCAGAAGTAATCGCTCACAGTAATGACGGTGTCCGCATCCGGGAGCCGCCTCTTGAACAGGTGGGCGTGCCACGAGGTGACAAAGTAGGACCACAGCCGGAACGCTTTCATCTTGAACGGCTCCTGGCTCAGCACCAGAGATGCAGGAACTTCGACGAGTGGCAACGCGCAACCCACGCTTCTCAAGACACGCGCGCCGCCTGACGTCGTCACCAAAACCTGTTCGATGTCCGGTCTGCAACGCTGCCAGCGGGATGAAACCGCATGAAACCGGATAGGCGAGCCAGTAATCGCGCCAGAATCAAGTCCGTAACTGTTCAATATCCAGACGATTTTCATTGTGCTTTCTCTGCGGATTTCTTGCGGAACTCGAAGATTCCGCAGCCGTACTGGCAATCGCAATTATTCTCAATGAGTTTCTCAGAAAGCGTGACGTTATCGTGCAGGACTCCATCGTCATCGACGTAGACGAAACTAGTCAGATCAAGCCGACGCTCAGCGAGCGTCAGAATCGAGCGGATGCTGAGCACGCGGCACGCGTTGAAATTCACACACTCAGGGCCGATCGGCACCGACAGATAGAGCGTGCCCCCCGGTTTCAGAATTTCCACCAGACTCTCGAAACCCTTGACGTGCCCGAACAAATCGATCGGGTCGCCGTACCGCCCCAGGCCGAAGTGTTCGATCGCGTGCAGACAGGAGAGCGAGTCGCAATAGTCCTTGAAGCGCTCCTGCGGATTCATCAGGTCGTTCTGCCTGAATATGATGGACGGAATCGGAACCGTCAGCGGACGGATATCGAACACTTCGATCTCCCTGAACGCGGCCACATGCGCCACAAAACCGTCGATGCGCGACCCGACATCCACATGCCTCAGCGGCTTGCGCTCGAAGATCCGGCGCGCCACCAGAAAGTCCTGGAAGAAGTAATGTCCGCTCGCGGAACCGCTCGGCTGATAGCGGTCACCGAGGCACGGCATCGAAAAGCGAATGCGAAACGGCCGGCCGGCGGCCCGGTTCTGCCGCTTCAGGACAAGGTATTCCCGCGTCGCGGCGACAAGCCCCTGAAACGCGTACTTCAGCGTCAGCGGGTGGAACCCGAAGGCCGCCAGCCAGATATAGGCCGACTTGGCCGCCATTCTCCACGCCTGCGCTCGCTTACTTGGTAAAGACATCGCTCAACACCTCCGTCATCATGACACACCCAGTCTGTCAAGGGCTTCGGAAAAGACATTATCCCAGGCAAATGTCAGCCCCATCTGGCGCGAACGCTCGCAGATTTGCCGGTAATCGGTAGCGGTCAGGATCGAGGCGACCTTATCCGCGAAATCAGCGGCGTCATAGGCGGCCACCCTTCCCGCGCCTTGCCGCTCGAGCGCCTGGGCGATGGGCGGCACAGCGGTCAGAACGATCGGCAGTCCGCAGCCCAGATACACCTTGATCTTGCCTGGGTCGGAGTAGAACGTGAAGCTGTTCTTATCGAACGGATAATACGGCGCGATCGCCACACCTCCCTCAGCCAGTTTCC
>CAYSXF010000191.1:0-4200 GCA_964434815.1 uncultured Lentisphaeraceae bacterium | reverse complement strand
CCACATCCTCCATTCTCTCGACAAACCCGCAGAGGTCGAAGCACGCGGCCAGCCCTGCCCGCCCAACCTCCTCGCGAAGGGACGCCAAATCTTTTCCGCCGCCGATCACCGTAAAGCGCACCTCCGGTATCCGCTTACGCAGCTCAAGCGCCATGGGCACGAACAGCTCTGCGCCCTTATTGCGGACAATGTCGCCCATGTACACGACGCTCAGGGGCGCTCGCGTGCGGGTGCGCTCACCCGTCACGGGGTTGCTGCCGTACGGGACCGCGTACCAGCGGACGCGCCGCTCGTCCAGACGCCCGGCGTCGAAACGGCCTTGCATGATCTCAGACGTCAGCGGCCACACCGCGTCGGCATGATACGCGGCCATCCGGTCCACCGCGTAGTAGATCGAGTTCAAAACGGGATTCGCATACCGGACCGGCGTATAGTCGATCATGTAGTAGACGACCTTTTTTACACGGGCCACCTTGCGGGCCAACACGCCCGCCAACGCCAGCAGGTTGTCTCCCGTCACCAGCACATCCGCCTTGCGCGCGAAACGGACGGCGTAGAACACGGCGTACACGAGATCTTTCGCGTAAGCAAGCGGCTCCGGCAACTTCAGCCCGAACAGGGAACGACGGACGCCGACCGCTTTCCCGCCGACGAACCGCTCAACCCGGATAAAGCGATCGCGGCAAGGCCCGAACGGAAACGCCACATAGACCAACTCCCGTATCCTCGCCTGCTTCAGCCACTCGCACAGTTCCTCGCAGGCACCCGTGGTAGCGTAGTGCGAGAAAATAACGATTTTTTTATTGGCCCATTGTTCCGGGTTCATTGTTTCGCTTTCGCATCCGCGCTAAGAGTCAGCAGACTTTCAATAAACCAAAAGGCCTCATAATACACAAGGCAAATATCCAGCGGCAGCACCGTCAGGATGCGCCAGTCGGATAAGGTGCAGCGGTGCGTGTACATCGGTTTCGAATTCAGTGCCGAGTAGACCAGCAGGCACGCGAGTCCGGCCACATGCAAGTGCGGCACCAGCGGCAAGAGAGCCAGCGCCGGCCGGGCAAACAGCAGCAGAATGCCGATCGTGAAACTGAACCCCTGAAACCTCAAAATCTTGCCATACGTGCGAGCCAACAATTTACGCGTCACGAACAGGGACCGGATCGAGTACTGGCCGCTGATGTCGTGCAGGTGAATGACCTGCGCCTCCGATTTGACAACCGGTCCCAGCCGGGTCAGGCGATGGTACAGATCCGAGTCTTCTCCGCCATATCCGCACGTCGCAGTGAAACGCACGGTGTTGTGCCCGCCCGCCCGCCAGAACGCCTCTTTGCGGATGCAGTCGAACTTCCCGCACATGGTGGGAACCTTCCGTCCGACCGCCCGCACGAACAGCAATTTTTCCCAGAACGGATATCTCAGCCAGACCTCTTCAGGCATCAGCAGCTCGGAATAGGCGGCGATCACGTTGTCAGCCCTGCGCAAAGGCTCAGTCAGCTTGCGCAACTCCTGGCGGCTAGGGAAGTCCCCGTCCGAATGCGCAAAAATCATCAGCGGCGAGACCGCAAGCGTTGCCCCGGTATTGTAACTCGTCGTTAAACCGCCGTCGGTCGCCTGCTTGACCAAGCGCAGCGGAACCGGACACCGGAGTGCGTACGCTTCGACCAGAGCCACCGAGCTGTCTTTGGACTTGTTATCCACCACAATGATCTCCGCGATGGGATAGTCCTGCGACGCCAACCCCTCCAAACACGGAATGATGGTGGATTCGGAGTTGCGCATGATCACAATGACGCTGACCGGCGGCATGACAGATTCACTCATGTCCAAGAGTCCTCAATCGCTTGAAAGGCCTCGCGATAATATCGGGTGCAGAGGAAAAAGTCGTTGAATCGCCCAACCCCTTCTCGATAACCCGCATACTTTGCCCGGATACGCTCGATGGCCGCGCCGAGTTGGTCGACTCCGCCAATCACCTCGCCGCAGCCAAACCGTTCGATAAAGGGAACGACATCCGAGATCCTCGTCATGATCACGGGCAGTTGCATTTCCATGTAGGCCTTGACCTTTCCGGGGTCGGCATAGTGCGTAAAGTTGCTGGCATCCGTGTCGTAAAGCGCAAGCCCCACATGGCAGCTCCGCGCCACGGAAAGAAGTTCCGCCTCGGAAAAGAACTGATTGGGGAAAAAGACGCGCTCGTTCAGCCCGTATTGCCGCATGAGATCCTGATATGAAGAAAACAGCGCAGGAGGGCAGACGCCGATAATGGACAGCCGATATTCGTGATGGTCGCGAAGAAATACGAAGAGCTTCTCAATCCCTTGGCCAGGGCGCATGAGACCGACGAAGAGCAGCGAAAAAGGAGTGAGAGGTGGAAGGGGCGCAAGGGGAAAAGCTTTCATGCCCCACATGACTGTACGACGATTCGGCGTCTCGACAACGGCACCGTTCATGACCTGATTGATGGCGTTGCTCAGATAAAAAGCGTATGCCACGCGGTCGTGGTAATATTTCTTCACACGCTCAAACAGGCGGATGACCGGATGCGCCGAGGGGAAATAATCGCCGATCCAATACGCGTAAATCAGCGGCCGGAGCAGCTTGAAAAAGCTCATTCCGAAGAACACGACCGGGTGACCGCCCAGAATCAGGGTCTTTGACCGTTTCGGACAAAACCTCAGCAATTCCGTGACGTGATTCACATACCACAGCAGGTAATATAAGAAGACGTTTTGCGACGAGCGCACCGCCGTCTCGCTCTGAAGGACGCCCTCGTGGTAGCGCCGCACGAGGTTCGTCCGCGCGCCCAGCCGCGGCTGGACGATGAAAACCAGCGCGTCCCGCGAGTGCGTCGCGAAATAGTCCTCAATATGACCGCAAAACTGAAGACTGGCGTAGGCGAAAACTCGGTCGTAGGCGTATTTTTTTTCAGCCACTGCGCTCCTCATGCTTTCGAGAATGACGGCACCGTCACCCAGCCGGACTTCAAGAACGTCGGCGGAGTCTCAAGGTTAGGAAAGAGCGTTCGCGGGGCCACCGTCAATCCGTCCGGATCGCGCCCAAGGTAGGCGCCCCACCAGGAGAATGTGCTGTTGGCGATGATGTGATGCTTGCACGCCGTCATCAGGCGCAAATCCTCCCACGGCTCCGACTCATTCCCGTCAACAAACGTGACCGCCTTCAAGAACTCGAACTTATGGCGGCACCAGGCGATGTCGTCGGAAAAGATGACCCAGCGAGGGTCTTTCTCAACCTTCAATATCTCGTCGATAGCCCGGCGATAATACTCGAAATCCAACACGATCGTTCCATTAGCGACGCCCAAGTAATCGCTCCGCCGGATATGAATCGAAACCGAGGGCGTCTTTTCAAACTGCTCCTGCAAGCGCCGGTTTCGCTCGTTCGGCGGGTTCACGTAACGGAACTCCTCGCGCAGCGTCGCCTCATCGGGCAAATACGGAATGACCGCATAAACGTCGTCCACGTACAGCGCGCTTTTGCCAGCGCCGATAGCCGGGTCCACCAACGCCGGATCGAACACGAACTGCCCTTTTCCCTTCACGTTAAAAATGCCCAAGACAGCCGCCAACCGCGCATAGGCCGACGCGCTCACCCGCCTGTTGACAATCCAAGCGACTAAATGCGCCGCACAGCTTACCACATTCCAGCGGCGAACGCGCGACGGCCCGACGAAATGCATCAACTGATACTTTCTGCCGCCGTAGAAAATCACAAAGTCGGACAAATCGAAAAACAGCTCGCGTCCGGTCCGTTTCGCAAGCGCGACCGCGACCGCGTGACCAAACATCTGATTGCCAAGTCCGCCCGAAATGCGAGCGACTACCTTTTTCATGAGATCTTAACCCTCGTTTTCAACACGCGCGGCCGCATCTCATCCGAACTCGGGAATCTGGCCTTCGCGCTGCAGCACCTTGAAAGCCGCCGGCCCGTGAAACCCGAAAGGCCGCGCCTGGATCGCCTCGTGCAGTTCCACATTGTCTTCAAGCGCAAACGTGGCCGCAATCTCCGGCGATGCAATCCGTATGGTCTCTCGATATCGTTTTTCAAACGAAGGCAGCGTTTTGCCAAGATAGTAGTCATCAATCACCAGATAGCAGTACGGCAAAAGCTTGTATTTGCGGCGATAATACCATGCCGCCATCTCGCACAATTTCGCGCAACAACTCGGGGTCGTCGACGTCT
>CAYSXF010000190.1:0-7259 GCA_964434815.1 uncultured Lentisphaeraceae bacterium | reverse complement strand
GGGCCGACGTGGAGCCGTCGGAGGTCAGCGCGGCCTGGTGACTCAACAGTCCAACTCGGCGGCCTTTGAGCAGGTCGAAGCGGCGCGCGCGCAGCGCATCCATGCCCGTCATCATTTTGTTTTTTCTCCGTGACGCAGCCGGTGCGAAAGAACAGCAAGATTCGCCGCCAAGTCTTCTCGTTTCACCATCACATCCGCAGGCACGGAAAGCTGCACCGGCGTGAAATTCCAGATACCGCGCACACCCCCCGCCATCATTGCGTCCGCCACGGACTGCGCCTGATCGGCCGGAACCGTCAAAATACCGAGAGACACATTGAGCTTGCGGACGATCTCCGCAATCTGCGCAGATGGGTAGACCGACACGCCCGCGATTTTGCCGCGCCTCCTAGGGTTCGAATCGAACGCAGCCACGATCTTGACACCCTGATGTTGGAAGCCCGCGTAGCCCAGCAGAGCTGACCCGAGACGGCCCGCACCTGCAAGAACAGCCTCTGTGTTGGCGTTCCAACCCAGATATCGCTCGATGGAAGCGATGATTTCCGTCAGAGGGAAGCCGACGCGAGGCTTGCCGCGCACCCCGGTTTTCGACAAGTCTTTCCGCACCACAATGGGGTCGAGTTCCAACGCTTTCGCGACCACAGCCCCCGATGCGTACGGCTCTCCCAGAGCCTCCATTTCGCGCAGCACGCGCAGATACAAGGGGAACCGCTTCACCATCCTGTCACCGATCTCGGCTTTACGCGCCCCGCTCATACACACTCAAACCTTTCTCTTTCCCACTTACCGGTTTCATGGTAGCCGATTGTTATTAAACAAGAAAGCACATTTCAGCCGCACAAAACGCTGCGCCTGGTATGATTGTCCGATCTGTGTTCGCGTGCTATACTAGCCGACAAAAAGAAAGCTGGCCCAGCCATGTGTCTTGCGAAACTATTCAAAACCTTACCCTTGTCGCTGTCCGCGCTGCTCCTTTCCGGAGGATACGCCATGTCTTACGAGTCCATCTACCCCCGCACACCCGTCGGCGTGTTCGAAATCAAAACGCTTCCCGCTCGCACAACGCTGGTTGCGTCTGCCCCCGGCGACGCGTTCAAAGACCGCGGCTCGGCCTTCCGGAAACTCTTCAGCTACATCAACGCCAACCAAGTCGCCATGAGCGTTCCGGTCGAGGCGTCCGTCTCGAAGAACGAAATGATATTCTTTGTCGGCAGCAACAGTGCGGCGCGCGCGCTCATCCTTTCAGAAGGCGTGACGATGCAGAGGCTGCCCGCGACGACTGTCGCCAGCATCGGACTGCGCGGCCGCTACTCCCGCGAAAATTACGACGCCGGGCTCAAGCGCCTCACCGCGTGGCTGGCCTTGCGGCCCGAGTGGCGTGCCGACGGCGAGCCCTATGCCGTCTATTGGAACTCGCCTTTTATGCCGTGGTTCCTGCGGAAATCAGAGATACACGTGCCGCTGACCCGCGCCGTCGCCGCAGCCCCCGCACTCTACTCGTTCGGAGTCGATACCATCGACGGCACGCGCACTAACTTGGCGCCATACCGAGGCAAAGCCGTTCTGATCGTCAACGTGGCCAGCAAATGCGGCTTCACCAAACAGTACGCCGGCCTTCAGAAACTGTACGAGGCCTACCGTGACCGCGGCCTTGTCCTGCTGGGTTTCCCCTCCAACGACTTTCTAGGACAGGAGCCGGGCACCAACGCGGAGATTCAGCAGTTCTGCACGCTGACTTTCGGCGTCACCTTCCCCCTCTTCTCCAAGATCCGAGTCAAGGGCGAGGACAAGCACCCGCTTTTCGCGTGGCTCACAGACAATGCGCTTCACCCCGGACTCGGCGGTGAGGTCACTTGGAACTTCAACAAGTTCCTGATCGGCCGCAACGGCACGCTCGTGGCGCGTTTCGGCTCGCGCACCACGCCCGACGATCCCGAGCTTGTGGCCGCAATCGAAAAGGCGCTGAAGCCGTGAGCGAAGATGCCCCCTCGAGCGAGCGAGCGGATCAAGCGGCCTCGCTGTTCAAGTCCGGCTGCAATTGTTCGCAGGCCGTGGTTGTGACCTACTGCGACGTGTTCGGCTTGGACGAAAAGACCGCCATGAAAATCTCCTGCGGCTTGGGCGGCGGTTTGGGCCGCCTGCGCGAAGCATGCGGCGCAGTCACCGGCATGGCGCTTCTCGCTGGCCTGAAATACGGTAGCGACAACCCGCAGGACGCTGCCGCAAAGAAGAAAACGTACGACGTGGTTCAGCAGATGGCGAACGCCTTCCGCGAACGGCACGGTAGCATCGTCTGCCGCCAGTTACTGGGACTCGACCAGCCTGAGAATGATCCGACGCCCTCCGAACGCACCGCAGCGTATTACCGGAAGCGACCCTGCGCAGTTTACGTCGCCGACGCAGCAGCGATCGTCGAACGTTTTCTGCTTTAGGTAGGGCGGGCTCCCCCGAACCCGCTGCGGAAGCCTCGGGGATGCGGCCCGACCACAGAGACTCGCGAGGGGTTAGCGTTGGCGCAGCGAACGCCGCGCCCTACCGAGATGCCCCGCGCGTGGTAGGGACGGTTCCCCGAACCGTCCGCCGGACCTTGCTCAGCGGACGCCTCGGGGAGGCGTCCCTACCAAAACGGCTACACTTTTAGCAAAACCGCTCTAGCTCTTCTCTTTTCTCTTTTCGTCGCCCTTGTCTGCCGTTTTTTCAGTCCGAGGCGGCAGTGGCGCATCCGGGCTGCGCTTCATGGAACAGTGCAGGTGTACGCCCGACTTCTTTGGCTTTTCGTACAAAACAAAATCGAAGCCCGCCTGCCACGCCAGTTTCGCCAAGTCGCCCAGCCCCACCTTCTCGCACGTCAGATCCACCGCGCGCCCCTCGCAGTGCAGAGACGTGGCGAGATGGATCTTGTTCTTGTCGGCCGCGCGGTAGGCGTCCTGCACCTTGAGCGTGCCTTTTTTCTTCTCCAACAAGTTCACCAAGCGCTTGAGAGGCACCTCGACCGCCCGGTGAATCAGGTGGTCGTCCTCGTCATCCGAGTGACGCTTATTGTCGCTGTCGAACCACACGCGCGGATCCTCGAAGCGCACCAGGTCATTGGTGGGGTTGAAGGTGGCTAGGTCGATTGGCCCGGAGGCGAAAATCTCTTTGCCGCGCGGCAGGTTGGAGTCGGGCGGGAACGCGGCCGGAGCGGCACGCACCGGATTATGCAGGTCGGGCGGCGGTGCCGGCGGCTTGTTATCCTTGGCCACATCCGCCGGCGGCTTTTTCGCTTCGCCCGGAGGCTTCCCTTTGTCACCCCCGCCGCTCAGCATCAAGGCCAAGATGCCGACGACGCACAGGGTCGTTGCCGCAACGAATGCGACCGTCACCCAAATGCCGGACTTTTCAGGCTCGCTATGATCTTCGTACGCCGTCGTCTTCGGTATCTTATTCAGCAATGGCATGCAGCTATATAACCTCTCCGCCAGCGACTCAGAACGTCACGTTCGGCACATCCTGAACGTTCTTGCCCGGCGCGCTCTGGAAGTACTCGGCCCGCTCGAAACCGGCCGATAGAAAGCTGCCGGGGAAGGTCCGGATCGCCGCATTGTAATCTTTGACCGCCGCGTTGTAGCGCGTGCGCGCCACCGCAACCCGGTTCTCCGTGCCGGCCAGTTCGTCCTGTAGGCGCATGAAATTCTGATCGGCTTTGAGGTTCGGATAGTTCTCCGCCACCGCCAGCAGGCGCCCGATGGCCGAAGTCAACGCCGTGTTCGCCTCGGACTTTTCCACAGGCGTGCCCGCGCCCAACAGCCGGCTGCGGGCCTCGGCGACCTCGGTCATGATCTTGTCCTCATGCGCCGCATACCCCTTGACCGTTTTGACGAGGTTGGGAATCAGATCCGCCCGCCGCTGAAGCTGCGTGTCGATCTGGCTCCACTGCTCTTTCACGGACTCCTGCCTGGTGATGATCCCGTTGCGGACACCCACCACCCAGAGACCCACTCCGGCGGCAAGCGCGCCGAGAACCAAAACAAAAATGATCCCGCTTTTCATTCGCCCTCCTTCGTTTGTACCTCATACAGAGGCTCGGCGTTCTCTGCCGACACGCCTTCGCCCAAAATCTCTTTCACCGCATCGGCCGACGCAGCCTCCACCCTTGGCTCAAACAGCGGCCCAGCATCCGCAGCCTGCTCCTCTTTCTTCTTTTCTTTCTTGTACAGCGCCTTGCGCTCGGACGTTTTGGAGCGCTGGAGAGTGGGGTCCATCTCGTTCAGCTCGTTCAAATTCTTCAGGCCGAAATGGTCAAGGAAGGTCGACGTCGTGCCGTACAGGAAAGGCCGCCCGGGCAGATCGCTGCGGCCCACGATGCGGATCAGGTGCAGCTCCATCAGCGCCTTGACGATGTGATCCACCATCACGCCGCGGATCGCCTCGATCTCCGACTTCGAGATCGGCTGGCGGTACGCGATGATCGCCAGCGTCTCCAGCGCGGGGTGTGACAGCCGGTTGGGCCGGTCGATCTTCAGCAGGTTGCGCACCCACCGCCCGCAGTTCGGGTGCGTCTGGAACCGGAAAGCGCCGTTGACCTCATCCACTTCGATGCCCAGCTCCAGCCGCGACAGCTCTTT
The DNA here is from genome assembly GCA_964434815.1 of uncultured Lentisphaeraceae bacterium. Lineage (GTDB taxonomy): Bacteria > Verrucomicrobiota > Kiritimatiellia > RFP12 > UBA1067 > CAYSXF01. The sequence goes on along the minus strand of CAYSXF010000190.1, from coordinate 2,655 downwards.
CGCGATGCTCTCGATCGCATCGTTGATCTCGCGCGGCGAGGCCTCCGCAAACAGTTTGACCGTCTCGCTCTTCTCTCCGTCCGTCTCGGCCACGCTCCTGAGACAGGCGCGGATCTCTTCCATCGTCAGCGGATGATCCGAACCGAACAGCAAAGCGCCGACAACCTGCTGCAGGCTCGACGCCATCGGCAATTTGACATCGTCAGGACTCGACATGCTCGCCTCCTCCGATGACCGGCGGCTGGAAGCGCTCCTGAGAGTAGTCCTCCACCGGCATGATAAGTATCTCGTGGAACGCGTCGTTCTGCTGCAGCGCGATCTGCCTCAGGCGCAACAGCTCCAAGAGCGCCAGAAAAGTCACGATCACCTCGCCCCGATGCGACTCGAGGTTGAACAGCGAGGAGAACGCGACGTGCTTCCCCTCCCTCGTCAGCGAAAGGATCAGCTCCATTTTGTCCGGCACCGACCACCGGATGGGCTCGATGTGCCCCAGCGGCTCCATCGGCGCTCGCGACAGCACCTCCTGGAACGCGGTCAGCAGGTCGAACAGCCCGATGTCGCCCAGCGCCTGGCCCGCATCCTCGGGCTCCTTTTCGAAAACAGGCTCGTCTCCGCCGTACGAAAACGCCTCGCTCTGCAGCGTCTCCAACTCGAGCAGATGTCCGGCCGCGTCCTTGAACTTCTTGTATTCGATGAGCTGGCGCACCAGATCGAGCCGCGGGTCGACCCAATCCTCTTCGCTCTCTTCTTCGGTCGAGCGCGACTCCACTGGCAGCAGCATCCGGCTTTTGATCATCATCAGCGTCGCAGCCATCACCAGGAACTCGCCCGCGATGTTCAGGTCCAGCATGCGCATCACTTCGAGATACGCCATGTACTGCGCCGTGATTTTTTCGATCGGAATGTCGTAGATGTCGACCTCTTCGCGCCGAATCAAATAGAGCAGCAGATCGAGCGGCCCTTCAAAGACCTCCAGATCCACCTTGTAATCATCCGCCAACAGCGCTTCGATCGACATTCATTTCCCCAACGGGCACCCACAGAGAGGTGCCCCTACGCGATTCCAACCGCCTTGCGCGCCTTGTCCAACGTCAACGTCGCCGCCGCACGCGCACGCTCAGCCCCTTTGCGCAGCACCGCCTCCACGTAATCCGGGTTCGCCTGCAGCTCGGCGCGCTTGGCGCGGAACGGCGCGAAGCTCTCCTCGAAAATCGCCGCGAGCGCCTTCTTGGCGTGGCCGTAGCCGTAGTTGCCGCCGCGGTAGTTGGCCTCCATCTCGGCCCGCTGCGCTTCGCTCGCGAACAGCTTGTAGAGCGCGAAGATGTTGCAGGTCGCCGGATCTTTCGGCTCTTCGAGCGGCTTGCTGTCGGTCACGATCTTCATGATGCGCGACTTGGTCTCCTTCATGTCGCCGAACAGCTCGATCGTGTTGCCGTAGCTCTTGGACATCTTCTGGCCGTCCAGCCCCGGCACCACCGCCACGTCCTCCTGGATGGAGGGCTGGGGAATCGTGAACACGTCGCCGAACTCGTTGTTGAACTTGATCGCGATGTCGCGCGTGACCTCCACGTGCTGCTTCTGGTCGCGCCCGACCGGCACGATGTTCGACTGGCACATCAGGATGTCCGCCGCCATCAGCACCGGATACGCGAAAAGCCCGTGCGAGGGCGCGATGCCCTTGGCCACCTTGTCCTTGTACGAGTGGCAGCGCTCCAGCAGGCCCATCGGCGTCACGATCGACAGCAGCCACGCCAGCTCATGCACCTCCGGGACGTCGCTCTGGCGGTAGAAGACCGTGCGCTCCGGATCCAGCCCGCACGCCAGAAAGTCCAGCGCCACATCCCACGTGTCCTGCTTGAGCCGCTCGCGGTCATGCACGGAGGTCAGGGCGTGATAGTTTGCAATGAAAAGGTACGCTTCGCCCTTTTCCTGAAGGTGCAGCGCGGGCCTCATCATCCCGAAATAATTGCCCAAGTGCAGCTTGCCCGACGGCTGAATACCCGAGAGAATTCTCATGTTTCACAATCTCGCTTGAAGGTTCGAAAAAAGAAGGTTTTATAATACCGTTCCAAGCCCGTTTACACAAGCCCCGACCCTCTGCCAATTCGAAAGCAAAAAAGGCCCCCCGGTTTCCCGGAGAGCCTCTCTTCTTGGGTGACCGCGTCACTTACGCCATCTCGCGCATGCCGCGACGAGAGTTGTTACGGACACGGGCGCGTGCCGATTTATGGCGAGCCTTCTCGCAAGGTTTCTCGTAATAACGGTTATTACGGAGCTGCTTGAGCAACCCTTCCTTGTCCATGATCTTTTTCAGGCGCTTGAGCGCGCGCTCCACTGACTCGCCCTTCTTCAATCGGATTTGAATCACGCTTTTCACCCCCTCTCGCGACCTTCGGTCAGCCATTCGATGCGGACTCGCGTCCCCAGCCATTCCCGCTCAGGTCAAAAGTGAATATTGAATATATCAGAAATCATCCGCGCCCGTCAACGGGCGACAAAAAATAATCGCAATTCGGCCGTTGACAGACGCCCCCGATTTTGCGATATTTTGCGGCGACTTCCATCCCCGGTGGGGTACCGAAGTGGTTAAACGGGACAGACTGTAAATCTGTTAGCTAACGCTTTCCTTGGTTCGAATCCAAGCCCCACCACCAA
>CAYSXF010000189.1:0-7266 GCA_964434815.1 uncultured Lentisphaeraceae bacterium | reverse complement strand
TACACCTCTCTATTCGTCGGCAGCGTCAGATGTGTATAAGAGACAGCCATGCTGATGACCCTGCTTCGCCCCGGCGAGACGGTGCTGCTTGATCGCAACTGCCACAAGTCCGTCCACCATGCCGTGGTGATGGCCGGCGCCATTCCCAACTACCTGCCGGCTCGCTTCAACGCCCGCCTCGGCGTCTGGGGGCCGATCTCCATGCGCGACCTCCGCAATGCGATCAGCGCCAACTATGCGGAGAATGCCAAGCCGCGCATGCTGGTGCTGACAACCTGCACGTACGAAGGTATCCTTTACCCCGTCTGGGAGATCGCGCGCCTCTGCGAACGGCACGGCATGCTCTTCTACGCCGATGAAGCCTGGGCACCCTATCTGAGCTTCCACCCCTATTACACGTCAGTCACCGCGCACGGCAAGCGCGTGCGCTACAACGCCATCCACGAGACCACCAGCGCACATTTCGCGGTGCATTCGACTCACAAGACGCTCGCGGCCTTCAGCCAGTCCTCGATGATCCACGTTTCGCTGCGGTTCAAGCAGCTCTTCGAAGGGGAATCCGCCGACTGGAAATGGCTGCGCACCCGCTTCGCGCTGAACGGGCACGGCTCGTACGAGAAGTTCAGCCACGACCTGCACGAGGTGCTGCGCTACTGGCATTCGACCTCTCCCCATTACCCGATGATGGCCACGCTGGACTGCGCCGGCGTGCAGATGCGCCTCGAAGGGCTCCGGCTGATCGAAGAGCGCCTGCGCTGGGTCAAGGACTTCAAGCAGCGCGTGGCGTTCGATTGCGGCCTGCCCGAGGACGCTTGCTTCGTTGGCCTGCGCGAAATCGTCGGCGAGGACGAAGCGGACACCTACGAGCGCGAAGGCTACATGCACGACCCCCTCAAACTCGTGCTTTCCTTCAAAACGCCCGATGCGTGCAAGACCTTTAAAGACCTGCTGCGCGGCCTCAAAATCCAGTGGGAGAAGTCCACGCCCGTCACCATCCTGTTCCTCGTGTCGATGGGCACTGTCGAAGACCATTTCGAACACCTTTACCGCGCCATCCTCCAGGTGAAGGATACCATCGGGCGCCCCGAGTGCGACGCGTTCGACAGCAGCGTGGCGGCGGCCGTCAACGGCCAAGCCACCGTTCTGCCGCGCGACGCGGCGCTGTGCGACGGCGAACTGATGGAACTGGGCCAGACCGAGGGACGCGTCAGCAGCCAACTGCTGGTGCCCTACCCGCCAGGCATCCCGGTCTTCCTGCCGGGGCTGACCATCACGCGCCCGATGATCGACATCGTGCAAGCCGTGGCCGACACCGAAGGCCCGGATGCGGTTCACGGCCTTTTCGTGCGCGGCAAGAAATATTTCGTCGAAGTGATCCGCCACGACGAGGAGGACAAGATTCATTGGCTGGCGGATAAGCCTTGCGGTCCAGTCAGCCCGCAGACTTCATGAATCCGCTTGCAGACGCAGCCTAACGCGTTTATCCTGTTGCTGTGTTTAGCTTGTACGAACTTCTGGAAAGGAGCGCGTCATGCAGTTGAAAGTGGTAATGACGGCCGTTGTTTTGGCCTTTCTGACAGGGTGCGACTACACCGTATCCCTCGTCAAGACACCTGAGCTGCCAATCGACAAGGCGCTCCTTGGCGCGTGGTCGCAATCGGACGGGAACGAGAAAACCGAGCGCCTGCTGGTGCTTCCGCTCGGGCCGAACGAATATCTGGTGTCTTTCCCCGCCGGCGAGAAGAACGCCATGTTCGCGCGCGCCTGCCTCTGCCGCGCAGAGGACCGTACGCTCGTGCAACTGACCTGGTTCGGCACCGCTCAGGGCGTTTTGCCAGAGGACAGCCGCGTCTACCAGTACGCCACCTATTCCGTCAAGGGCGACACCCTCTACGCTAACCTGCTGAACGCCGACGTGGTCAAGCGCGACATCGCTACGTCCGAAGCCCTGCTCCAAGCCATCGCCGCCAACAAAGATAAGCCGGACTTGTTCAGAGAAACCATGATTTTCAAAAAAGAGAAACCGCCCGCGGACCCCAACGCGCAAGTGACTCGACCGCCCATACCGGCCGCCTGGCGCTGACGTGTGCGCGGGCAGCCAACACGCCCGAGCGAGGCCGAACACGGCTCGTCATTCCCTACTCAGAAAGGTCACCCATGTCGTTGAAACTCGACCCCGTTAAACTCGCCGATTGGGAAATCGCCGAAGCAGCCGAACCCTTCCTCCGACCCATCACCGAAATTGCCGCAGAGCTCGGGCTCCTGCCCGATGAAATTATCCCCTACGGAAAACTGCTCGCAAAAATCGATGCCTCTGCCGTCCACGCACGCCTCGGAAGCCGGACGCACCGAGCCAAATATATCGATGTCACGGCCATCACGCCGACGCCTCTGGGCGAAGGCAAAACCACCACCACGCTGGGTCTGGTCCAGGGTCTCGGCAAACTCGGCAAACGCTCGCTGGGCACGGTGCGGCAGCCCAGCGGCGGGCCGACGTTCAACATCAAAGGGTCTGCCGCGGGCGGCGGTCTCGCCCAAGTCGTCCCGCTCTCGCCCCTCTCGCTTGGCCTCACCGGCGACATCGACGCCATCACCAATGCCAACAACCTCGCCATGGTCGCCCTGACCGCGCGCATGCAGCACGAGCGCAACTACGACGACGCCCGCCTCGCCCAGAGCCGCCTGACTCGGCTCGACATCGACCCCACCCGCATCCAGATGCGCTGGGCCATGGACTTCTGCGCACAGGCGCTCCGCCACATCGAAATCGGCCTCGGCGGCACCATGGACGGCTTCCAGATGCCATCAGGCTTTTACATCACGGTTGCTTCGGAGGTCATGGCCGTCCTCGCCATGGCGTCGGATCTCGCGGACCTGCGCGCGCGCCTCGGCAGAATCATCGTGGCATATTCCAAATCCGGCAAGCCGGTCACCACCGCAGACCTGGAAGTCGACGGCGCCATGGCCGCCTGGCTGACCCGCGCCGTGAACCCCACGCTCATGCAGACGCTCGAAGGGCAGCCCATGCTGGTGCACGCCGGCCCCTTCGCGAACATCGCCATCGGCCAGAGTTCGGTCATCGCCGACCGCCTCGGCGCGTCGCTCTGCGACTACCTTGTCACCGAAAGCGGCTTCGCTTCCGACATCGGCTTCGAGAAGTTCTGGAACATCAAGTGCCGCTGCTCGGGCATGAAACCCGACGCCGTGGTCGTGGTCGCCACCGTGCGCGCCCTCAAGCTGCACGGCGGCGGCCCGGCGGTGCTGGCGGGACGGGCGCTCGACCCGGTCTACACGAGCGAGCACCTGGGCTTGCTCGAAAAAGGGTGCGAGAACCTCCTCGCCCACATCGGCATCGTCAAGCGGGCAGGCATCCGCCCGGTGGTCTGCCTCAACAGCTTCCATACAGATACGCCTGCGGAACACGCGCTCGTGCGCCGCGCCGCAGAAGCCGCCGGCGCGCGGTTCGCCGTCTCCAGCCACTGGCTCAAAGGCGGTGAAGGCGCGATCCAACTCGCCGAAGCGGTGGTCGAAGCGTGCGAAGAGCCCAACCGCTTCGCGTTCCTATCCGACCTCGCGGAGCCGCTCTCGAAACGCGTCGAGACCATCGCCAAAGAGGTGTACGGCGGCGACGGCGTCTCTTACTCCGCCGAGGCCGCCGTCAAGCTCGCGGCCTTCGAGTCCGATCCCGACGTCGCGCACCTGTCCGTGTGCATGGCCAAGACGCAGTACAGCCTTTCGCATGACCCTAAGCGGCTGGGACGCCCCACGGGGTGGACGCTTCCGGTGCGGGACTTCCTTCTCTATCAAGGCGCGGGGCTGGTGGTTCCGGTGACGGGCGACATCAAGCTCATGCCGGGAACCGCGTCCAACGCGGCTTTCCGCAACATCGACATCAACACCGCCACAGGCAAGGTCAAAGGCCTCTTCTAAGAAAAGGAGTTCGCCGTGACCAAAGAAGAGATTCGCTATCACATGCGCGAGAAGCGGCGCTCGATCACCGACGAGCAGCGCAGGGCCGCCGGCAAGGTGATCAGCGAGAATGTCATGGGCGATACGGTCAAGCTGCTGCTCCGCGCGTGGCGCGTCTGCGTCTATCTCAGCACCAAGAATGAGATACCGACCCGCTACATCGTCCGCGCGTTTTGGGAGGCGGGCCGCGACGTCTGCGTGCCGGCCTGGAGCAAGAACGATGAGGCCTACAAGCTCTATTCCTTTGATGCCCGCATGAAGCTGATCACCGGCTACCACGGCATCCGCGAACCGGCCATGCGCATACCGGTTTTCCCCTGGGACGTGGACGCGTTCATTCTGCCAGGACTCGCTTTCGACACCTGCGGCGCAAGGCTGGGTTTCGGGGCCGGGCATTACGACAGCATCCTCGCTAAAGCGGCCAAATCCGCGCCAAGAATCGCGCTCTGCTACGACTGGCAGATCGTGGACGAAGCGCTGCCCCAAGAGGAGCACGATGTCCCCATGGACTGGGTCGTGACCGATAAGCGGGTGATCGACTGCGCGGCCAACAGAAAGGCTACGAGAACGAGCTTTCCTTCTTGACGAGCGTCAGGATGCGCATGGTCTCGATGGCCGTGTCCAAGGACACCGGATAAGGCTTGTTCTCGCGGATCGCGCTGAACACATGCTCCCAGATCAGGGTCATGCCCGAATCGGCCTTGGGCTTCACCGGCACTTTGGCTTCAATCCACCTCAGCGTCTCGGCTGTGCCATAACTCCCCAGCGGCGGCGTCCGCACGCTGGAGCGGCGGCGGGCCATCTTCTGCTTGGGGTCGTGATAGCGCAGCGTGCCTTCAGCCGCGCCGGGGTAAAGCGTAAATTCGCCCTTGGTGCCTGTGGCGACAAACAGAGGCTCCACACCGATACGCCCGCCCGAGTACTCGAGGTCGACCGTCAGCCCCGCCATATTGCGCAGGATGATGCGCACATAGTCCTCGGCGTCGCCCACAGAGGCCACGCGCTTAAAGTCCGACCATACCTTCACCGGCGGGGTGCGCATGAGTTCCAGCGCCTGATCCAGAAAAGCCGGGCCCCACGCCAGCGCAGCTCCGCCTGCGCAGCGCTTCACCACCTGCCAGTCGTCGCGCCGCTCGTAGCTGCCGCGCCTCATCTTGATGTCGTAGACCTCGCCGAGCACGCCGGACTCGACCACCTCTTTCACCTGCAAGAACGCGGGCTCGAACCGGTAGTTGTGCCGGACAAGCAGCCGGTTGCCGGCCTTGATCGCGGCAGCCCTCAGCACCATCGCCTCATCGTAGTCCCGGCAGAAAGGACGCTCGACGCTCACCCACTTGTTGGTCTTCAGCGCCTGCATCGCGTGGACGGCATGGTCGTCCGACCGCGTCGCGATGTCGATCAGTTCCACATCCGGATCAGCCAGCAGATCTTCATAACGGCGATACGTCCGGCATTCGGGATACCGTTCGACAACCACGTCGCGACGCTCTTTGATGGGGTCGCAGACAGCAATAATTTTGAAAAGCTCAGGATACAAGTCCAGCTCCGGACAATGCATTTCCAGCCCGGCTCGACCCAGCCCGGCAATACCGATCCTAATCGGGGGGCGAGTTGTACGAATCATATCACATCTCCATTATTTCGTCCGACAGGCCGCAAATCGTCGCTAAACCCTCAAACGAGTGGCACTAACGTAGCGGTTTTCGGCATCTTCGTCAACAAGCGGTTTCCAATCGGCTTCCGAATCCGCCTCTTCCCCATGCCCTATTCGTGTGCCGCGACATCGATCACATAAACCTGCCGCGACCCTTCGTGAACCGAATTGAACCCCAGCCTGCGCCCGTCGGAACTCCAACGCGGGTGCAAGTCGCAACGCCAATACTGCCCCCTGTATGGCTCCGGCACAGCATAGGTGCCCAGCGGCAGAATCGCCTGATTCGTCATGTCCATCACCATCAGCTTGCGTTCGTTCAGTTTGTCAGGATAGGTGTCTGTCGCCAGCCACCGGCCATCGTCCGAGAACACGCCGTGCCCGTCGAAATCCAACAAGCCGCGCCCCAGTCGAACATAATCGCTCTTGCCGACCGTGAAGAGCACATGGCTCCACGTGGCATTGTTGTAGTTAGCCGTCACCAGCAGCCGCTCTCCGTCAAGCCAGTTGAAATGCGAGCCGCCCCACCCGTCCGGGAAACAGCGCGTCACGCCGCCGCCGTCGCGGTCGCAAACGAACGACGTCGTCTTCCACCGTCCCACCACCTTCTGGTTCTCGAGATTCTCGACCGTCCGCGCCAGCCAAAAAATCTTCTTCCCGTCGCGGCTGAACTTCGTGTGGCAGAAATACGCCAGCGCCTTGGCATCCGTCACGCCCGGCATCCGGTCGCGCACCGAGGCGATGGTGACGATCAGCCGAGCCGTCCCTTTTTCAAGGTCCACAAGGAACAACCCGTCGTCCTCCGGCCACGTCACATCCGCCCGAGCATCCTGCCCGCTGCCGCCGTAGCCGTAGTCGGGACGCGCCAGCCGCAGCCGCGCATAGTTGATGCTCACAGCCCACTTGCCGTCCGGCGACATCGCGCTCACCGGATATGGCACGACCCGCTTAGCCTTTGTCGAGAGATCGAAAACCACCGACACAAACCTGCCGCCAGCCAGATCGTTGTAAATGAACTTGTCGTTCGGTGCCGTACCCAGCCAGTGCGCCATGGCCGCCTCCTGAAAATTCCAGCAGCGCGTTTCGGTCAGCGGCACAAAGCGGTTGCCGTCCTTCGCGTCCACCACGCCGAGCGTCGCCGCGTCGTTCTCCGTAGGCAGCCGATCACGGACATCGGTCTCCAGCACCGTCGCATAACGTCCGTCAGCACTCCATGAGTTGATGCCAAAGTAAGAGGCGAAGAGATGTTCCTTCGGCCCCGACGTGATCGCGCGCGGAACGGAAAAAGCCGGGAATTCCGCCGCTGCCCCGCACCCTGCCGCCAGCACGCCCAAAACCAAAATAACTTCTTTCATGTCATTACTATAGCGCGCCACTTTCTGTTTGTGAAGCCGACTTTCCATTTGCCATTGACAACCCGACGCTCTGCGGCTATTTTTCGGGGCGAAAGAGTGTGAAAAATGACACGCGTACGTTTCCCTTACCACCGAACCGTTGTGGAGGCGGACATCCCCGCCCAGCAGTTGAAGGCCGTCCTGACTCCGAACGGTCACGAAGGCCTTGACCGCGTATCGCCCTCGTTGAACGAGCAACAGCTGTGCGTCAACCAAGCTCTCGACAACCCGATCAGCTCGGCGCGGCTGGAG
>CAYSXF010000188.1:1015-7268 GCA_964434815.1 uncultured Lentisphaeraceae bacterium | reverse complement strand
CACCTCTCTATTCGTCGGCAGCGTCAGATGTGTATAAGAGACAGCGCCATCGAAGTGGACGTGGACTGCATCTCCGACGGCAAGATCCAGGTGCTCGGCGCGATCATGGAGCACGTCGAAAAGGCCGGCATCCACTCCGGAGACAGCGCGTGCAGCATCCCGCCCCGCACCCTTTCGCCCACGGTCTGCAACCAGATCCGCACCTACACGCACGCACTGGCCAAAGAGCTGAACGTCATCGGCCTGATGAACGTCCAGTACGCGGTCCAGAACAACGTGGTCTACATCCTCGAAGTCAACCCGCGCGCCTCGCGCACCGTGCCCTACGTCAGCAAAGCCATCGGCGTGCCGCTCGCGCGCCTCGCCGCGCTGGTCATGGCCGGCAGCACCCTCGAGGAGCTCGGCTTCACCCACGAGGTCACCATCCGCCACTACGCCTTCAAGGAGGCGGTGCTGCCCTTCAACCGCTTCCCCGGCTGCGACGCCCTGCTCACCCCGGAGATGCACTCCACCGGCGAGGTCATGGGCATCGACCCCGACCCCGGCATGGCCTACGTCAAGAGCCAGCTCGGCGCGGGCAACCCGCTGCCCGACACAGGCAACATCTTCCTCAGCGTTGCCGACCACGACAAGAACGACACGATCGTCATGGCCCGCGAGCTGACGACCCTCGGCTACACGATCTACGCCACGCGCGGCACGGCCACGGCCCTGCGCGAGGCGGGCATCAAGGCGCGCGCAGTCTTCCGCATCTCCGAGGGCCGACCCAACGCGCTCGACCTGATCATCGACAACGAGGTGCAGTGGATCGTGAACGTCCCCTCCGGCGCGAAGCCCGCCAAGGACGAGGTGATCATGCGCACCGAGGCCATCCGCCGCGGCCTGCCCATCACCACCACGGTGCGCGGCCTCCAGTCCGCCGTGGACGGCATCAAGCGCCTGCGCACGCTCAAGCGCTGCGAGGTGCTCTCCCTCCAAGAATACAACCGCAAAGCCAGCCACTCCCACGCCTGATCTCAGTAAGGGCGACCGGCCGGTCGCCCCTCCTTCCTAACTCCTAACTCCTCCTTCGTTATGTATAACTGGAAACAGCAGCGCGAAAAAAACGCCTTCCTCGCTCTCGCGGACGGCACGGTCTATCCCGCCTGGTCGTTCGGCGCGCCCGTCGACCGCCTCGGCGAAGTGGTGTTCAACACTGGCACGCCTGGCTATCAGGAGATTCTGACCGACCCTTCCTACGCGGGCCAGATCGTCACCCTCACGGCCCCTGAGATCGGCAACACCGGCTTCAACGCGGCGGACTACGAGTCCTCGCTCATCCACGCCGAAGGCCTGATCGTCCACCGCTACAACGAGCCGAGCAGTTGGCGCTCCGAGGCGTCGCTGGCCGACGCCCTGCACGTGGCGGGCGTCCCCGCGCTCGCGGGCATCGACACGCGCGCCCTCACCATCCGCCTGCGCAACGCCGGCACGCCCAAGGGCTACCTGTGCGCCACCGGCTCGATCACCGCCGAAGAGGGCGTCAAGCGCGCCCGCGCCTGGGAAGGGCTGGACGGCCAGGACTACGCGCAGAAGGTTTCTACCAAAGAGCCCTATGTTTTCGACCCCAACGACACGATTTCGAGCACGTGGGGCATTCTGGACGAGCCTCTGCCCGCCGCCGAAATACCGGTCGTCGCCTACGATTTCGGCATTAAGGTCAACATCCTGCGCCGTCTGCGCCAGCAGGGCATGCGAGTCACTGTGGTGCCGGCCAAGACGCCCGCGTCCGAGGTGCTCGCCATGAAGCCAGCCGGCATCTTCCTGTCCAACGGCCCCGCCGATCCGGCCGCGCTCGCCTACGCCATCGAGAACATCCGCGCGCTCATCGGCAAGGCCCCCATGATGGGCATCTGCCTCGGCCACCAGCTTCTCGGCTGGGCGCTGGGCGGGCGCACCCGCCGCCTGAAGTTCGGCCATCACGGCTGCAACCAGCCCGTGCAGGAGCTGGCGTCAGGCAAGGTGGAGATCACCTCGCAGAACCACAACTTCATGGTGGACATGGAGTCGCTCGACAAGGCGACCGTGGAGGTCACGCACATCAACCTCAACGACAGCACGGTCGAGGGCATGCGCCACCGCCGCGAGCCGGTCTTCTCGGTGCAGTACCACCCCGAGGCCGCACCCGGACCCCACGACTCGCGCTACCTCTTCAGCCAGTTCAAGAAGCTGATCCTCAGCGCGTAATCCTGCAAAGCACGACCGCCCTCTACTTGACACTCAGAACCGTGCCGGACGCCGTCTTAAGGATGCGGATATCCGCACCCTCGTTGCGGGCCACCCATCCCGCCGGCAGGTTTTTCGACGCGAAGCGCCCGTTCACCGAACCGGTGGTGGTCGCGACCATGTACGAGTACGCCGCGTTCAACTGGTTCACGTCGGCCACCTGCAGCGTCAGGGCAGAGATGTCCAGATTGCCCTGAACGCTCAGCACCGCGCAGGTGCTGTTCGAACTCACGTTCGCCGCGAAGACCGCACCGGAGGAAACGACGGGCGTGGTCGCCAGCGTGAGCGTGCCCACGCCGTTCGTGCCTGCGGAGACCGTCACTCCGTTCCCCCACGCGAACACGTTGGTGATGGCACCTACGCCTTCAATCCTGGTTCCGGACGCGGCGGTGACCGTCGCGTTGGATAGCGTGCAATTGACTGCGAGTGTGCCGCCGTAGACGCCGACAGAGGTTCCGACCGGGCAGTTGAAGCCGCCTCCGAGCGTAAGCTTCGCCGCTCCGACTTTGGTTAGCGTGAAACGGTTCTTCACAAAGCCGCCTTCGATGGCGCAATCCGTGTTGCGACGGCCGATTTCAAGAACCGTGTCGTATACGGACGGGGTCCCATCCGTGCCGTCGCGGCAGTATAGCTGGGAGCCTGCGACTGTGTTGAGCGCGCCGAGGCGGTAAGTTCCGCCGACATCGAAACGCAGGCTGTGTATCGCACCTGCACGGTCGGTTGCGGTGTTGTAGTTGATGTTCCACACGGCGTTTGAGCCGCAGGAGTTCGTTGTGAAAAAACCGCAGGTGGTGTACGGTCCGCCACCGGTCTGGAACGCGAATGTCCCAGAGAAACCGCTGTTGTCACCCCAGAGCATGATCCCCCTCTTGGAGGAATAGCTGTTGATGGTGCCCGAGCCGAGCAATTTTCCGCTTACGCTGAAATTCGCCTCGATGCCGTCAATCGTATTGGAGGTGCCATCAACTGCGCGGAGGTTGGGGGAGAGCGTCACGTTGAAGCCGTAATCGCTTGTCCCGGTTTTCCCGCCCGCGAGGCGCAATTCCGAAAGCCCGCCGAAGTAGTTTATTCCGCCGAAATCGCCGGGGAAATTCAGCTCCGCGCCCGGCAGAACGGTCCACGTGCCGCTCGCCCCAGAGACCATCGCGCTGTTGGTGACGATGATCGCTTTAGCGGCCTGCTCGATGGCTCCGGAATTGGTTATGACGGACGAGAGCATGAAGTTGGCCGAGGGATTGAAACAGAGCGTGCCCTCCTCCGCCGCGATTCGGCCCGTGAAGGTCGTCTGCCCGCTGAGGACAAGTTTCCCTGCGCCTTTCTTTTTCAGGAATCCGGCTCCGGAGAACGCGTTAGCCACGGTCTGTGAGGAGCCATTGTTCACGGTGAACGCCGCGCCGTCGGCAACTGTGATCGGAGTCGCTGCGCCGAGTGCGCCGATGGCTGTCCCGTCTCCCAGAGCCAGTTCGCCGGCATTGACGGTCGTCGCGCCAGCATAGCTGTTGGCGTTGGCGAAAATCACAGTGCCGCTTCCGTTTTTCGTCAGCGTCGAGCCAGCGCCAGCGATGCCGTAGGGGCCGACAAGTTTGTAGCCATAGCCCGCACCGACGTCAAAATTCGCTGAGGTCGGCGTGACATCCGAGGTTGCGATAGCGACCGTTGAGGTCCCCGCGTTCGCGGCATTGGTGAAAACCACGCTGTCGTAGTCCGTGAACGTGTAGGTGCTTCCGCTGTTTTGCCCGATCCATTTGCCGGTGCCGCGCCAGTCGTCGCCTTCGCCTCCGTTCCAAACCAGCTTCTCGGAAGAGATCGTCAGATAGACTTTGCCCGCAGTGGCGAAATCGAGCGTCGCGACGCTGTTGCCGCTGATGCCGCTCACAGAGACGTTGGCGTCGGAAAGCGCGGACGATCCTGCAGCCGTGAAGCTCATGATTTCGAAGGTGCCGGACAACGGCCAACCTGCGGACTTCGCGATTTTTATGGAGGCCCCCGTGCCGGCCGTGACGACGCCGCCGGTGATTGATCCAACCGCCGAAAGGGTGGCGCTGTTACCCAGCGTGATGTTGGCGCAAGTGAGTGCGCCGCCAACTCCCATCGTGGCGTTGTTCGACACCGTTACGGCGCTTGCCGAACCGAATGACGTTCCGACCGAAAGCGTGCCGGCTTCCACCGTTGTCGCCCCTGTGTACGCCGGCTGAGAGTTGAGCGTCAGCGTGCCGGCGCCTTTTTTCGTCAAGCCGCCTGTGTTTGAAGAGGCAAGGGATGTGGCGTAAATGACCGTTTGGCCGGCGTCATCGATCGCGATTGCGCCCGTGCTGCTTGCAATCTTGGCCGAAACGTCATTCGTGAAGGTGATGCCGTGCTTCAGCGTGCCTCCTCCGAAGGTGATGTTTCCAGAGCCGAAAGCCGTCGCGTTGCTGAACACCAGCGTGCCGCCGTTGATTAAGGTACCGGCATCGTAGGTGTTTGCGCCTGTTAACACCAGCGCGCCCGAGCCGACTTTCCGGATGGCGATATTGTTCGCGCCGTTATCTTGAATGAGCCCCGTGAACGTCGAGTTGGTGTTGAGCGCGCCGATTTCAAGTGTTGTGGTTGTGCTCCCCGAATCGTTCCGGATATTTGCGTTGCCGGACATGGCGCCCAATTTGATGGTGCCGTTGCCGCAGGTTAGCCCGATCCCATCGTTGAAGCTTGGATAGAACACCCAAGAGGCGTTGGGGCTTCCCGCGTTCGTCGATGCGAGCTTGAACCGCTGCTGGCTGTTATTGTTCACCGTGAAGACACCCGAGAATCCGCTGTTGTTGCCCGCCAACTGTGGTCCGCTGAAGTTCACCGATGCCGAGGAGGATAGATTTCCGCTGCCCGTGATGTTACCTGTCAGAGTGAGGCCGTTGGCCGCGTTTCCCTGAATGGAACTGGTCGTTCCGGCCTGCGCGATGATGTCATTGGTCAGCGTTGTTCCGACGTTGTGCTGGAGCGTGCCGCCCGCCAGAACGATCGGCCCAGTCCCTAGGGCATTCGTCGCGTTCAAGACGATCGTGCCCGCGTTCAGCGTCGTTCCGCCGCCGTATGTGTTGGTCGATCCCAGCGTGACCGCGCCAGAGCCGTTCTTGACCAGCGCCAGCCGGCGGCCCGCAGCGCCGTCGGATAGTGCCGTCGTCGTGTTGTTGTTGCCCGCGAAAAAGAATCCCTTGTTTGCGGCGTTGAGCGTCAAGACATTCGTGGTCGTGTTGTCGCCCGGCGAAAATGCGGCAACGCCGTTACTGATGGTTGTGTCACTGCCCGCGATAGTGTTCAGCCACGTCTGGTCTGCACCCAGAATCACGTTGACCCGCTGCCCAGCCGTCGGCGAACCGATGGTCGTGGCCGCGTTGCCGGTGCGGGCAAAGCCGCCCAAGCCAAGCGTAAGCGTGCGGTCCGTGCCGCCGCCCAAAAGGGTCACCGCACCGGTCGTGCTGTTCGTGATTGAATTTGCAAACTGGTTGCCGTTCAAATTGATCGTCTGCGCCGTATTGACCGAAGTGATGTTGAAGACCACGTCGTCGCCAGAACCGGGCGCGACCAAGGGATCGGGCGTGGTTGCACCGGAAGCCGTCGACCAACTGCCCACGGCGTCCCATCCGGTTCCCGAGCCGTCCCAATAAACGGCACCAGAGAAAGCGTGAGGGACA
Organism: uncultured Lentisphaeraceae bacterium; assembly: GCA_964434815.1. Taxonomy (GTDB): domain Bacteria; phylum Verrucomicrobiota; class Kiritimatiellia; order RFP12; family UBA1067; genus CAYSXF01. Next base: position 1,335 of record CAYSXF010000188.1, on the reverse strand, counting down.
GCAACAATAAAGAACGCCGCGGCGACGGTCAAGGCCCAGTTGCCCACTTCAGACAAACCATCTCTGCGATTGAAACGCACATACTCGGATACACCAGATCTCATGATGCAACTCCTTGTTTATTGACCAACACGGGCTGGCCCATTCGAGGAAGCCCATTTCACACCCTTGCGACGATGGCGACTGTCTTGCATACAGCTCGCGTTTCCGATTTGCAGACTTAAGATATCATGTGGGTGGCGCGAAAGTCAATCGGTATTATCATATAATTTTCATATTTATTATTTGTTTGTTCGGAGCTATTTCCATAATAATACAAA
>CAYSXF010000188.1:0-1005 GCA_964434815.1 uncultured Lentisphaeraceae bacterium | reverse complement strand
TTTAAAATCTATTTATAATGTTACTTTATGATATTTAAAAAGGTCGCGAGTCCAAGATTTGCTTCTCGGTGAAAAGCCGTTCTCGCAACGGCGCGTAGGACACATTTTGCACCGTGACTCTTCTCTCAATCGCCAAACTCGCTGCGGCGGCGGCAGATCGCGAGCAGCCCGCCGACTCCGGCCATCACGCCGCCGCAGGCCATGAAGCAGAGGCGGCCGTCCCACGGGTTCGGAATCGCTGCCAGCAGCATGACGAACCCGCCGTAAAGGAGGCACAGCTTACCGATCCAAGCGACCAGTGCGGAATGGCCGTCAGGCTGTCCCCGCTCCTGCTCCTTGATCGGGTTACGCAGGCGGGCGAAGAACGCGTCCACCGCCGCCCGGTAGCTCTCCGGCGCCTGCTTATAGAACAGCGCCGTGAAAAAATACCATGCCGTGCAGGCTACCGTTACTGCAGCGACCGTGGCGATCAAGTTGAGCTGCGTGATCTCCTCGGGCAGAAACGGCCCGCGCAACCCCAGCCACCCGTCCAGCATGGCAGGCCGGAACACGGCCTTCACCGCAAGCGAGCTGGCCAGCCCGAGCAACACGGTGCTCCACGCCGCCCACGCGGGAGTGCGCTTGAAGTAGAGCCCGTAGGCCAGCGGCAGCGCCAGCGGAATGGCGAGGCTCACGGCAAGCTGGTTGACGAGGTCGAAGAGATTTAAGGCGCACAGCCGGTTGACCAACAGCCCGATCAGAATATACAGGCACCCGGTGACGCCCGTGGCGATCTTGCTGACCGCCAGCAGCCGCCGCTCGCTCGCGTCCGGCCGCAGAACAGGCAGATAGAAGTTGCGCACGAAAATGCCTGCGCCCTGATTCAGGTCGGCGTTCAGGTTCGCCAGCGTGGCGGCAAAAATGCCGCAGACCAGCAGGCCCAGCATCCCTTGGGGGAGCACCTCGCCCGCCGTTACGACGAACGCAGCCTCCTGCGGAAACTTCAGCGCGGGGAAGAGCGCGGCC